>CALMBF010000154.1 GCA_937860145.1 uncultured Geobacter sp. | reverse complement strand
TGGCGTCCTCCCCGCCGGAGGTGGCCCACTTGCCGGTCCCCTTGGAGGAGAGCTTCACCCGGATCCCCAGCTTGGGGGAGATGCCGGTCTTCTTCACCAGGTCGACCACCTTCTCCAGCTCGAACATCTTCTCGATGACCAGGGTGATGTCGTAGCCGATCTTGGTGGCGTAGAGGACCGTCTCGATGTACTCCGAGTCCTTGTAGCCGTTGCAGATGATCGGGAGGTTGTTGCCGCTGGAGATGCCGATGCCGGCCACCAGCTCCGGCTTGGAGCCGACCTCCAGGCCGATGTTGTAGCGCTTGCCGTACTGGGCGATCGCCTCAACCACCTGGCGCTGCTGGTTCACCTTGATGGGGTAGAAGGTCTGGTACTTGGCCGGGTACTCGTTCTCGGCGATGGCGTTCCGGAACACCCGGTTGATGGAGGCGATCCGCCCCTGGAGCACGTCCATGAAGCGGAGCAGGATGGGGGGCTTGATCTTCCGCTTGATCAGGTCGTCCACCAGGACCTTCAGGTCGATGGCGCTCTTGGAGTTGGACGAGGGGTGGACGCAGACGTTCCCCTTCTTGTTGATGGAAAAGAGATCCGCACCCCAGTTGTCCAGGTTGTAGATTTTCGCGGATTCGGTGATCGACCATTTTTCGGACATGATCCCTCCGGGAACGGCGCCTGCGCAGGGCCGCGCCGCCAGTGGATTTCAAAACGGCCTATAATACGGAAATTTGCCTGTGAGCACAACAGGTTAATGCAGGGTGAAGGAAAATGGGGGGGCAGGCATCGCTACCTGAAGATTTCGCCAAGGAACGTGATCGTCTGCCCCCAGGAGTCCTGGTCGGCCTTGAAGCTGTACTCCAGGGGGAGGTTGAACGTCCGGGCCAGGTTGTTGGCGTCGGGGTTGGTGAAGCTGTGCCTGGCCCCGGGGTACGTCACGACCCGGAAATCGGCCCCCGCCTTCTTCATCTCCTCGGTGAATGCCGCCACCTGGGGGGCCGGGACCATCGCGTCATTCTCCCCGGTGAAGACCAGGACCCGGGCCTTGACCGAGCCCGGCCGGGCCGGGGCATCGGTGGCCAGGCTGCCGTGGAAGCTGACCACCCCCTTGAGGTCTGCCCCCAGGCGCGCCATCTGCAGCACCACGCCGCCGCCGAAGCAGTAGCCGATGGCGGCGACCTTGCTAGGGTCCACGGTGGGCTGGGCCCTGACGAAGTCGACCGCCGCCGTGAAGCGGGCTTCGGCCACTGTCTTGTCCTTCATGGCCTCCGATGCGAACCTGGCGGCGTCGGCCGGGTGTTGGGCGGTCTTGCCGTTGCCGAACATATCCACCGCCAGGGCGACATACCCCATTCGGGCCAGCATCTCCGCCCGCCGGCGGGCGTAGTCGTTCCGGCCCCACCACTCGTGCACCACCAGGACCGCCGGCCGCTTCCCCAGGAACCGGGGGTCAAGGGCCAGATACCCTTTCAGCACGGTTTCGCCGGCCCGGTACTCCACCTCTTTCCCTTCCACCTTGGCCCAGGCGCTCCCCGCGGTCAGGACCGCCAGCGCCAGCACCACCAGGAACAGTCGCGATTTCATCGTGTCACCTCTGAAGGATCGGCAATAGCAGCGCCACAGTAGAGGCACTTGCTAAAGATACGCGCATTGAAATGTCCGCATTTTTCGCATGTGATCTTATCACTCATCGAGCCGGTATCAACGACAATCTTCGTATCCTCCACGGCCCAGAGAAGTATCAGCATCTTCTTCGCCTTCATCGCATCGCTACAAAACCACCCCAACGCGATCACAAGACCAGCAATAAAAAATGCGAGCCCACCTATAAACATGTTGAGCGGCTGCACCCCTCCTGCAAGAACAAGGCTGATTCCGGAACAAAACCAGAATGCCAAAAATGCCGCACCAACGGGATTCATGAACATCAGAACATCAATGCTCGTACCATTACCTGATGCAGTGATTTTGCCACGTATAGCTGGATGAAAGAAATTGCGCCGCCCAAGGCGTATGTAATTGATTTTAAATCTATTCTGCTTGACTTTGCCGACAAAGAACTCTTTGACTTCTCGCGTGAAACATGACTCCAACGATATGGGAAAATAGCTGAAGAAATTATGCGGTTCGACAAGGTCATTTTCCAACCGGCTCGTGACAAGCTCGGGCGAGAGAGGAACTGTCATGTCGAACTTGTAAAATGGCATAGTTTCCTTGTGTCCTAACGTGGCGGGAGATCACCGGCGGCTTTTGGCCGGTGTATCTTCCTGGTTGAGCACGAATTATTGCAGATACTCGCTTTTAATGATTTCATCAAATATCCGGCGGATTACGGCTTCAACTTCTCGTCCTTTTAACTCCAAGTCAGAGTCAGTAGCTCCATCATGCAAAATTCTTGATCTGATGTTATATGCTTCGTCGATTATTTCTAAAGATTCTGGTTCATTTGGGAGTAGTTGACGCACAAGTCGGCGAATTGCTCCAGAAACAGACTCAATTTTCAATGAATCAATTCTATTTTTGATTATATTTGCAATTTCGCTTGGAATGGTAGAACTTGATAATTCATTTTTGAAAGACGAAATAAGCCTATCAAGTTCAGGATGTTGGTATTTCTGCTGGTCTGCAAGCGGCTCAAGTGATGACACCATGCCAACAAATCTAGATCGTGCTGTTGTTTCAAGCCTTGATGATGCAAAAAGCTCCATAGCAATTAGGAGTTTCAGGTCAGCTGGTGATTTAGAAGAGATAATGCTTTCAAGAGGCCCAACGATGCCTGAAATGCCTAGACCAATCTCTATAGTGGCATGTCCGGTCATCATAAGACCTTTACTTTTTGTCCTGTCGTACACTGAACATGGAAGCGGCGTTGAATAAAGAAGCTTGGCTGCAAATTGCCTTGAAACAGCTCCCCACAACAAACCCAAAGCAACTTTTAACCCGATCTTCTCTGCCTCGCCAGCAGTTGAAAAACCTTCAACAAGTATGTCCCAGCATTGATGGTTCGGCAAACTAAGGATGTCAGGTTCTGTTGTATTAGGAATGAGTCTTATAATGTAGTCCTGTGATGTCAGGAGAACACAGTCGCCTTGAATATTAAACTTTGTACTTGTCTCAAGCAGTAACGCAAGCCTTACCCCGTATGGGCGCCTATTTGGAGAGATCGTTATAATTTCCTGCTCACGCTCTTTTTTTCGAGTCATTTACTCCCCTTTTATTTGCTCAACGTGGTGAGGCTGACCGGCCTGCTTTTTCGGCCGGTCGTGCCGATGGTTAGCCGTTCAGCTTGTTCCACGGAGCCTTACGGTGAGCATTCCCCCAAGCAGCACAGTTCTCGTATTCTGCCTTTAACTCCGGGTCAGATTGCCACTCGTCAAAGAATTTCCGAAGATTCTTTACCTCAAAGATATGTTCAAGGGTTCCAGTTGCGATTCGATTCTTTAGTTCGTCGTCTCCGGCTCGATACATTGCGGTTAATTTCTTTGCTGCGGTGATGATGAAGCCCTCCGCTTCAGGCATTTTATTCAAATGCTTGAACCACGAGGCCAGCTCCCATGCGGCTTCGAATCCTGTATGGCTCCGTTCCGTTTCTTTGTTATTTTCGTAAACGCAGTCAAGGAGGTACTGCAGCATGAAGTTACATTGTTCTTCCATGGTTGGCTCGGGCTGAATCCGGTTCCATTCCTTTGACGTAAGTTCATACACTGCACCACGGACCTCCAGGTCCGTCTCCTGCATCCATGCGAGGACTTGCTCCTTCGGGATGATTCCGTCCTGACCTATCAAGTTAATGATTTCGATTGGTGTCATTTTTCCTTCCGGGTAACGTCGTGGGGGCGCAGCGGCGGAGCGTAGCGAAGACCTGCTGCCGCCGCGTGGTTGAGCTTCATTCGTCAGCTAGGTTGCTGCCTCCCTAGCAAGATATTCATGATCACGCGATTGAGGTTAGTCCCATATGCTACACAGATTGATAGAGTCGCCGCCCAATGGAAGTGCAAGTAGTTTGCTGTGATGAAATATACAGTTGTAACTATTCCCGCACTGACTGCTACCTCCGCTATAGTAACGTTTCTGTCGTCTATGCACCTTTCATCAAGGACCCTATTTTTGCTCCCCAAGATAAAGTAACTCGAGATAATGTTGATCGCCGGGAAAACTAGAACCCACGACAACTTTTCGCTTTTTGACAGCAAGTACGTTCCGCCCCAAATGCCAGCAAATCCACTTACAAACGACGCGAAGAGAAACATAATCTGCTTCTCAATCCTTTCTTTTTTCCTTTTAGAAAACGCATGATACAGAGATAGAGCAATGCCAACAGCGATTATTGCCGCTGGGAGGAATGCAACCAGTCCGTTTGTGTTCTGATGGATTTCGCCTGACTTGATTAAACGATACGTGTTGACGCCAATAAGGAGAATGCAAGTGTAGGCAAGAACGAAGAGAGTTAATTCGTCAAAAGTTGGTTCAAATACTTTTCTATAAAATTTCATAGCAGTTGTCTTGATCAACGATTCTCATCCTTTTTCATTGCTCAACGGGGCGCCCCCATGACCCGCTCGCCCAGGTTTTTCGGGCGGTCGGCGTCTATGGGGCTTGTTGGGACATCCCCCTGATTTCATGATCTACGTCGGGGTTGCCCCCTTATCTTCTATTATTTAAGGCTTTTTTCGACTTCACTTTTATTTTTTTGCCACCACTCTATCAATGGCAAATGGTTAAGAAAAGAGATGTCTTTATAACCTGTCACCGAAGTGAAAGCCCATATGGCGTTATTTACAACATCTAGCTCGATATCGTTTGTAATAGCTTGTATAAGGGCATCAGGAACTATTTTCTCTTTACGCTTACTTAAAAGCTGAGCAGCTCTACCTCTGTATCCCCAATCTGGATGATTATGAAGGATATTAATTAAGATGCCTGTTGGGACTTTGTCATTTACGTAAGAAATCCCTTCTTTTGTGAGTTTAAGCTCAAATTCTGGGATTCGATTATTTTCTTTATAGAATGCTTTTACCTTGAGCATTTCTGCTCTTGCGGCTAAATCATTTTTATTGTTTGCTGTTAATTCTTCTAATTTATTGAAAGCATTTCTATCACCTTTTGATATTGCATTATCTGACAAAGCAAGTAGCTCGTTTCTATTTTTTAATTTCCCAAGTTCTGTTGACGTTTCAACCTTAACGACTTGAATGCTCTTATTGATATTATCAAAGTCACTTTCCATTTTAGCAATTTTGATATTTGATTCATTTAATAGCTTGTCCACACTTATAACTGATTGTGCCATGTCTTTCTTTGCGGCATCAGTTACGATCTTTGTTATATTTGCGTTATTTTTAGCTAGTTTCAAAACGTGCTGTGTTTTATCGATGGCCCTTTTTGCATCATTTTGTGTAATGCTTAAAACTGTATTTGCTTTAACTGTTGAATTGTATGAATTAGTAGACGTAATGCTAAATACTTGTTTAGCTTTTGCTTCAGCTCTAAAAAGAACCTCTTCTGCTTCAATTCTTTTCTTTTTGGATTCATCAAATTGTAACCAACCCATAAATGCTTGTGATATTGCAATTAAAGCCATAATAAATGCTGTCGATGAGGCAAAATACTGATAGAAAAATCTTTGATCTCTTCCGCAGTGACAGCATACTTTTGATTTATAGTTGATTTTATTATGACAGTACTTACAAAGTGTTTCGTTTAAAACCGATTTTATTTTCTTTTGAGAGTTATTTTCACTCATTATCAGTTTCCTTTTCGCAAATCGCCCAGACTCCATTTCTCAGTTTGTTTTTTATCGCTCAACTCGTGATTGACCAGTTTCAGCATATAAGTAATTTATTCTCGATATAGGTAATTTACTACCGGTATCGGTAAGGTGCGAAGTTAGTTATACCGGGAATATTTCTCAGCCATACATCTCCGAAAAGAAAACCTTTTTCAGCTTCCCTGGCCTGGCTGTTGCCAGATAGCTTCGCCCACGATGGTCGACGAATAACCATGCGAATTCACAGGTTATGCCATCGCGGCACTATAGCGCCAAACGGCCTGGCTGTAAAGACGTCTCATGAACCGGTTCCTATGTTTCGTAT
>CALMBF010000153.1 GCA_937860145.1 uncultured Geobacter sp. | reverse complement strand
TCGACTACATCAACGGCTTCCACGACACCGCCAACGCCATCGCCACCTGCGTCTCCACCCGGGCCCTCTCGGTCAAGTCAGCCATATTCATGGCCGCTTTCCTCAACTTTGCCGGCGCCATGGTCTCCACCAAGGTCGCGGCCACCATCGGCAAGGGGATCGTGGACAAGGACAACGTCACCCAGATGGTGGTGCTGGCCGGCATCCTCGGGGCGATCATCTGGGATGTCATCACCTGGTACTACGGCCTGCCGTCGTCCTCGTCCCACGCCATCATCGGCGGCATCATGGGGGCGGTCATGGCCCACGCCGGCATGGCGGCCCTCCACTGGGCAGGACTGAAGAAGATCATCCTCGCCCTGATCATCTCGCCGATTATCGGTACCATCTTCGGCTTCTGCTTCATGGTGGTCGTCTTCTGGGTCTTCCGCCATAGCGCCCCCAGCGGCCTGAACAGGAACTTTCGCCGCCTGCAGGTGCTCTCCGCCGCCTTCATGGCCTTCTCCCACGGCACCGCCGACGCCCAGAAGTCCATGGGGGTCATCACCATGGCCCTCCTCTCCTACGGCGTCATCCCGGTCTTCGACGTCCCCCTCTGGGTCAAGATCGCCTGCGCCGTGGCCATGGGTATCGGCACCGCCGCCGGCGGCTGGCGGATCATCAAAACCGTCGGCCACGACTTCGTCAAGCTCCAGCCGGTTCACGGCTTCTGCGTTGAGACCGCCTCCGCCGGGGTCATCCTCGGGGCATCCTCCATCGGCATGCCGGTCTCCACCACCCACGTCATCACCTCCACCATCCTGGGGGTCGGCCTCTCCAAGCGGATCTCGGCGGTCAACTGGACCGTGGCCCAGCGCATCCTGGTCGCCTGGGTGCTGACCATCCCCGCCTCGGCCGTGGTCGCCTTTGCCGCCTACCTGCTCATGTCGCCGTTTTTGGGGAAATAGGATCTACTGTCCCACTGACAACAAAAAGGCCGTGCAATCCCGGATTGCACGGCCTTTTTTCGTTCACTGAACCAGCATGCTCCCTACCCCCTGCGCAGCCACTCTGACAGCCGCTCCAGCCCCTCGTCGAGGGAAACCTCCGGATCGTAACCGAAATCCCGCCGGGCGGCGGAGATGTCGAACCAGTGGGCGGTTGCCAGCTCGTGGGCGACGAAGCGGGTCATGGGAGGCTCGCCGGCAAGGCGTAGCGTCCCCCACAGCGCCTCGCAGACCACCCCGAGAGCGTAGGCTAGCCGCGGGGAAATGGAGCGCATCACCGGCGGCAGGCCAGCTGCGGCAAGGATCCGGTTCACCATCTCCCAGAGGGGAATCGGCTCGCCGTTGGCAATGAAGTAGGCCCTGCCTCCAACCGGGCTCCCCGGGGCGAGCCGGGCAGCGGCTTGCAAGTGGGCTCGGGCGGCATTGTCCACGTAGACCGTGTCCACGAGGCAGGGACGGTCCCCGATGCGGCGGAGCCTCCCCGCCCTGGCCCGGGCGATGATGCGCGGGACCAGGTGGTTGTCGCCGGGCCCCCAGATCAGGTGGGGGCGGAGGGCCACGGTGGCCAGCCCCGGCCCGTTGGCCGCCAGGACGATCTGCTCCGCCAGGGCCTTGGTGTGGGGGTAGTGGGCTTCGTAGCGCTCCGGGTAGGGGAGCGACTCGTCCCCCCCCTCCACATCCCTGCCGTCGAAGACCACGCTGGGAGAGCTGGTATGGACCAGCCGGCGGATGCCGTTGGCCCGGCAGGCGGCGATGACGTTCTCCGTGCCGGTCACGTTGGCCCGGTGATACTCGTCGTACGGACCCCAGACGCCGGCCTTGGCCGCCACGTGGAACACGATGTCGCACCCCTCCGTGGCCCGGGCCAGGGCCTCCCGGTCACCCAGGTCGCCACTGCGCTGCTCCGCCCCGAGCCGCGCCAGCTCGGGGTAGCTCCCCCGGGAGTAGCTGACGACGCTGTCCCCCTGCTCCCGCAGCATTCGGACGATGACGCCGCCGAGGAAACCGCCGCCACCGGTGACGAGTGCCCTCATGACACCCTCCGTCCGGCCCAGAGCGCCAGCTTTTCCCGGAAGATCTTCGCGTTGTGACGGATATCAACGGGGAACGCGGGATGGAAGAGGATCGTGCCGATGTCGGCGGTGTGGGGATAGCGGCTCCCCAGCTCCAGGAGCTCCCGCCGGATCCGCTCCTCCTGGTCCCGCCGTACCTGTTTTTCCAGCTCCACGCAGAGGACCGGCAGCTGCTCCCCCCGCGGTCCGACTCCCACCAGGGCGGTGCGGAAGACGTCGGGATGGGCGTTGAACACCCCCTCCACCGGGATGGTGAACAGTCTCCCCCGTGCCGTCTCCACCCGGTGTGCCTTGCGGCCGCAGAACCAGACCCGCCCCCCCTCGTCCAGGTAGCCGGCGTCCCCCATCCGGTGCCAGACGGAACCGTCGGGGTCTGTTATCTTGGCCAGGAGCGTCGCCTCGGGACGGGCGAAGTAGGAGGTCGTCACCTGGGGCCCGCGGACCGTGATCTCGCCGATCTCTCCGGGGGGGAGCCGGAGACCGTCGTGCCACGCCGCCACCGGCCCGTCGCTGATGGGGATGATCGCCAGGTCCAGTCCGGTGACCGGCCGACCGACACAGATCCCCCGCCCCTCGGCGGTGGCGTGGCGGGTCTCCCCCAGGATCTCCCGGCTGCCGATGGAACTGACCGGCAGCGACTCGGTGGCGCCGTAGGGGGTGAAGATCTCCCCGCCGGGGGGGAGCATGCGGCTGAACCGCTCCAGGACCGCGGCAGGCACGGGCGCACCGGCGGAGATGACCCGCTTCAGGGTCGGCACCGTGATGTCGTGCTCGGCGGCGTAGCGCCCCACCCGGTTCAGGAGGGCCGGGGAACCGAACATGGTGGTGGCGCCGTACTCCCGGGCCGGGCCCAGGATCGCCTCCGGGTCCACGCTCCCCGGCCGGGTGAAGTCCATGGTGGGGATGAGGGCGGTCATCCCCAGGGCCGGTGCGAAGAGGGCGAACAGGGGGAAGGTGGGGAGATCGATCTCCCCGGGACGGATGTCGTACAGGAGCCGCAGCGCCTCCACCTGGGCGGCGAAGGTGCCGTGGCTGTAGACGGCCCCCTTGGGGGGACCGGTGCTGCCGCTGGTGAAGAGGATGGCCGCGGTTTCGTCCCGCCCCGTGGCTGCCGCCGGGAACTCTCCGGCGGGTACGGACGCTTCGATCTCCTCCAGGGGGATCCCCCCCCAGAGCCGGCCACCGTTAACGGTCACCAGGATCCGCAGGCTCCCCCTCCCCCAGCGCAGAAGCCGCCGGGCCAGGTGCGCCCTCGGTACCCCGATGAACGCCTCGGGCCGGGCCTCGGCCAGGCACCCCTTCATGTTGCGGGCACCGATCCCCGGGTCGATGAACACCGGCACCGCCCCTGCCTTGAAGAGGGCGAAGGTGAGGGCGAAGAGCTCGGGCCCCGGCGGGACCAGGAGGGCGGTGCGGGTGCCGCGGACAATGCCGATCTTCCCCAGGCCGGCGGCCAGGCGGTCGCTCCGCTCGTCCAGCTGGCGGAAGGTCAGGGTGCGCCCCTCCCGGGGGAAGATGATCGCCGGCCGGTCGGGCTGCAGCCGGGCCATGGCGGTCAGGGGGCGGGATATGTTGACGATGTCGGGTTCCATCTTGTTTCGTTCCACAACGTATTGATGTTATTGCGGCATTCTGGCATAACGGCACTGCCGCCTGGCAGAAGGGGGCTTCCCCGGAGAAAAATGTCCGGCGAAAAACAGTCATGCCTCGATCCGGACGCCGTTCACCACGACGAGCCGTGTGCCGAAGCCGGGCCGGCGACCGCATTGGAGATTTTTCGGAGGGGAGGTCCCCTTCCGCCAGCCGTTGTCGGGCATCAACTGAAAAGCCGCCCGGCTAGGGCGGCTTTTCAATCCGCACGGGCCAATGGCCCGGCTCACTCCACGATTTCGCCGATCAGGTCGTAGTCGGAGCTGTCGGTGATCTTCAGCCTGACGATATCCCCCACATTGGCGTTGCCGGCGGTGATGTAGACCATGCCGTCGATGTCCGGCGCCTGGCGCGACGAGCGCCCTTTCAGGAGGAGGTCGGTCTCGTCGCTCACCCCCTCGACGATCACCTCCTCCACCGCATCCATCAGGCGGCGGTTGCGCTTGAAGGAGAGCCGGGCCTGGAGCTGCATCAGCTTCTTGTAGCGCTCCCGCTTGACCCGCTCGGTGATCTGGTCCGGCATCTCCGCCGCCGGGGTCCCCTCCTCCCTCGAGTAGCAGAACACCCCGAGGCGGTCGAACTGGACCTCCTCGACGAACTGGCAGAGCTTTTTGAAATCCGCGTCCGTCTCGCCGGGAAACCCGACGATGAACGAGGTGCGGAGGGCGATCTCGGGGATCTCCGTGCGGAGCTTCTTCACCAAGTCGCGAATCTGGGCCTCGCTGCTGCGCCGGTTCATCCGCTGCAGTACCGGGTCGCTGATGTGCTGCAGGGGGATGTCCAGGTACTTGCAGATCTTCTCCTCGTTCTTGATCATGGCGATGAGGCCGTAGGTGATGCCGTCGGGGTAGGAGTAGAGGAGGCGGATCCAGCGCAGGCCGGCGATCTTCACCAACTCCCCCAGGAGCGTTTCCAGGTTCACGTTCCCCGGCAGGTCCGAGCCGTAGACCGTGATGTCCTGGGCGATGAGGTTCAGCTCCTTCACCCCGCTCCCCACCAGGCGCCGCGCCTCTTCTAGGACCAGGTCCAGGGGGCGGGAGCGGAAGGCTCCCCTAAGGCTCGGGATCACGCAGTAGGAGCAGCAGTTGGAACACCCCTCGGCGATCTTCAGGTAGGAGTAGTAGCGGGGGGAGGACTGCATGCGCGGCATCTCCGCGTCGTACAGGTAGTTGGGGTCGCTGATGTAGCGGATCTGGCCGCTCACCCCGCTCTTCTCAGCGATGATCTCGGCGATGCGGGGGTAGTCAGCGGTGCCGATGAAGATGTCCACCTCGGGGAGTTCGGCCGCCAGCTCCTCCTGGTAGCGCTGGGGGAGGCAGCCGGTGACGATCAGGAGCCGGCAGCAGCCGTCGTGCTTCCGGTCAGCCAGGTCGAGGATGGTATCGATGCTCTCCTGCTTCGCCTCCTTGATGAAGGAGCAGGTGTTGACGATGATGATGTCCGCCGTATGCTCGTCGGTGGTGATCTCGTAGCCGTCCTTTCCCAGGTAGCCGAGCATCACCTCGGCATCGACGAGGTTCTTCGGGCAGCCGAGGCTGACCATGCTGACTTTTGCTTTGCTCACTCGTATGTACCTTTCAATCTGAAAAATCAGACAACCACGAAGAACACGAAGGGGCTTCAAGAGAAATCACATAATCGGGAATCTGGCCTGACCAGCCCGGGTATTAACCCTGTTGCCGGCTCCCCATTCATTCGCGAAACTTCATGTCCTTCGTGGTCACGGATGTTTTAAGTTGTTGAAGTGATACCCGAAACGGGGGCAAACGGCAAGAAGATTGTGGAGGGGAAATTCCTACAGGTCGCCGGTGAGTTTCTGCAGCTCGTACAGCTTCGGGTTCACCCCCCTGACGCACTCGACGACCTCCCGCAGCTGCTCCTCGTCCAGGCCGGTCTCCTCGTCGACCCCCTGGAAGAAGGGGTACCCCTTGGGGAGGGGGGAGTAGGACCCCTCTCGCAGCAGCGACGCGTCCACCAAGTCGTTGACCCGGCCGGACGCTTCCCACGGGTCGCGGTAGGTAAACTGGCGGGCAACGACGTGGAGGGACAACCCGTTGGGAAAGACTCCGCGCACCTCGAAGGAGAACTCCCGGGGAGCGCTGTAGTGTTCGCTCCTCCCGGAGCGGGCCATCACCTCGGCGCCGGCAGCTTCAAGCAGCTCCCGGACCGAGTCGACGGTCATCGGTGCATGTTCGGACATGGTGACAGTTCCTTCATGGGTGCCGGTGCCACGTGCCGGCACGGTGGGGGGGTGTCGGTCAGTGGCCGGCGGGGTAAGGGCCGAGATTGAGCGCAAGCCAGTACATGCCGAGCTGCATGACCGCCTTGCTGAATTCCGCGAATTCCACCGGCTTGGCAACATAGCTGTTGGCACCGAGCCGGTAGCTTTCGATCCGGTCCTTCTCTTCGTCCGACGTGGTGAGCACAACCACCGGGAGGAGCCGCGTCCTGTCGTTGGCCCGGATCTGCTCCAGCACCTCCAGACCGCTGATCTTCGGCATATTGAGGTCCAGGAGCACCAGCTCCGGCAGCGCCATCGGCGGGGTGGTTTCGGTGCCGACGAGCATCGCCAGCGCTTCGGAGCCGTCACGGGCAACGACGATACTGTTGAGGAGATTGTTCTTTTTCAGCGCACGGATGGTGAGGGCCACATCATCCGGATTATCCTCGACGAGAAGGATTGTCTTTTCTTTCATAGCATACTGTCTCCAAGAGTAAAATAGAAAGTCGCCCCCTGCCCCTCGGCCCCTTCGGCCCAGACC
>CALMBF010000152.1 GCA_937860145.1 uncultured Geobacter sp. | reverse complement strand
CTGTTGTATGGGGCGGCCGAGGCACTGATCGGCCTGTCCGGTTTCATCGTCGCGCCACTGATGGGGTATGGCAAGGAACTCCTTCTCCATTCGGGCATGACCGCCTGGGGGGGGAGCGGCTATTTCGCTGTCTCCGGCTGCATCATCATGGTCGCCCTGCTGCCGTTCTGCACGTGCATGGGCGCGACGTTCCCCCTGGCCATGGCCGCCGTCCGCGGCGCCCATGGGGACAGCAGCGGCACCTCGTTCAGTTACCTCTATCTTGCCAACCTCTTCGGCGCCATGGCCGGCGGGCTCTGCTCCGCGTTCGTCCTTATCGAGCTGCTCGGTTTCCGCCATACCATGCTGGCTGCAGCGGGCCTCAACCTGCTGGTGGCGTGCCTGGCAACGGTTGTCAGCCGTGGCAGCGCCTATGGCGTACCACTGTCAGGCGGAGGGGGGCTGCGCACGGATGCTGCCGAGCCGGGACCGCGTGACCCCCGGACCATGGTGCTGCTCTTCATGACCGGCCTGGTGAGCCTGGCCATGGAGGTCGTCTGGACGCGGCAGTACATCCCCTATCTCGGGCCGGTGGTCTACACCTTTGCTGCCATCCTGGCGATCTATCTCGGCACGAACCTCGCCGGGGCGCACATCTACCGGACCTGGTTCCGGGGGCACCCGCTGGTGTCGGGCGGCCAGGGGGTGACGGCCCTGACGGTGCTGGCTGCCGCAGCTGCGCTCATCCCCCTGGGGGTGACGGATTTCCGTCTCCCCCTGGGCAATGGGCTCCTCACCGGCCTGGTCAGGGTCCTGGCCGGTATCGGCCCCTTCTGCCTGCTCGTGGGGTTTCTGACCCCGGCGCTGATCGACCGGTTGTCGGAGGGACACCCCGGACGCGCCGGCGTCGCCTATGCCTGCAACACGGTAGGCTGCATCGCCGGTCCCCTTCTCGCCGGGTTTCTGCTCCTCCCCCGCTTCGGTGAACGGTGGTCTCTGACCCTCCTGGCGTTACCCCTGTTCCTGTGCGCGCTCCTTTTCCGCGGGAACAGGAGCGGTGAGAGCGGAGGGGGCATGGATGTCCGTACGTTCCGCACGGGCATCGGGGCGATCCTGGTCATCTCCTGTCTCGTGGTCGCCTTATCCCGGGACTATGAGCACAAGTTCCCCGGCGGGAAGGTCTTCCGGGATCACACCGCGACGGTGATCGTGGCGGGAGAAGGGATGAACACGCTCCTGATGGTGAACGGCGTGGGGGTTACCAAACTGACCCCCATCACCAAGATGATGGTCCATCTCCCCCTGGCGTTCCGGCAAACGCCGCCCCGCAACGGGTTGACCCTCTGCCTGGGGATGGGGACCTCGTTCCGCTCCATGCTCACCTGGGGCATAGCGACCACGGCAGTAGAACTCGTGCCGAGCGTTCCCCCCCTCCTCCCCATCTTCCATGCCGACGGCAGGGAGTTGCTCGCCGGACAGGGGGGGAGGATTGTGGTCGACGACGCCCGCCGTTTCCTGGAGCGCTCCCGGGAAGAGTTCGATGTCATCGTCATCGACCCTCCCCCCCCCGTCGAAGCGGCGGCAAGCAGTCTCCTCCACTCCCGGGAGTTCTATGGCGCCGTGGCCAGGAGGCTGGCCCCGGGCGGTGTCCTGCAGCAGTGGATCCCCTGGCTCGCGGACGGTTTTGTCGACACGGAACTCCTCGTCTCCATGACACGGGCCCTGACCGAAAGCTTCCCCCATGTCAGGGCGTTCCGGTCGTACGAAGGGTGGGGGTTCCACGTCATTGCCAGCATGACGCCGATCCCCGACATGACCCCTTCCCGGCTGGCGGCGCATCTTCCCCCAAGGGCGGCTGCCGATCTCGTGGAATGGGGCCCGCGGGATACCCCCCGGGACCAGTTCGCATCGGTCCTGGCCCAGGAGGTCGCGGTGCAGGATCTTCTTGATATGGCACCCGGTGCCCCGGTCCTGACCGATGACCGGCCGGCGAACGAGTATTTTCTGCTGCGTAGGGCCTTCGGGAGGCGGGGAAAATGAGCCGGACGACCAATCGCAGATTCCCGACCCCATCCCTCAACTGGGACGGCGCGGGCTGGCGGGACTCCTGGCCGGGAGCCCTGCTCATCGTGGCCATCACGCTGCTTGCCTATTCATCGGTCTTCCCGGCCGGCTTCATATGGGACGATAACGACCATGTCATCAGGATCGGTGAGTTCCTCTCCCTCAGGGGGCTTGCCAGGATCTGGTTCGAACCCGGGGTGACGATTCAATACTACCCCCTTGTCTTTTCCCTGTTCTGGCTGCAGTTGAAGCTGTGGGGGGTGGCGCCGTTTGGTTTCCACCTGGTGAATATCGTCCTCCACGGGGTCAATGCCGTGCTGGTCCAGCGTTGCCTGACAAGGCTGGCCATCCCCGGCGCCTTTCTGGCCGCATGCCTCTTTGCCATTCATCCGGTTCACGTGGAATCCGTGGCCTGGGTAACAGAGCTGAAGAATGTCCTTTCCGCCCTGTTTTACCTGGTCGCGCTCCTCCGGTACCTGGAGTTTCTCCAGAGCGACCGGGAATCGGCGGACGGGAGACGGCGGGCGCGGCTCTCCTATGCGGGTGCTCTTGTCCTGTTCTGCTGCGCGCTGCTGAGCAAGACGGTGACCTGTACGTTGCCGGCGGTGATCCTGTTGATCGTCTGGTGGAAGCGGGGCGCCATCGGCCGGCGCGATGTGGTGCCCCTTGTACCCTTTTTCGCCGCGGCCGTCGTTCTGGGAGTGATCACCCTTGGCGTGGAACGGGATTCCCTGTTGGCAAAAGGCCCTGAGTGGGACTTCTCCCCGGTTGAGCGGTTCCTGATCGCGGGGAGGGTGACCTGGTTCCATGCGGGCAAACTGTTGTGGCCCCATCCGCTCACTTTCAACTACCCGCGCTGGAATCTGGACGCCACGGTCTGGTGGCAGTACCTGTTCCCGGTCTCAGCCATTACGCTCCTCCTCCTGCTCTGGCATTACCGCGGAAAGGTCGGGCGCGCCCCCCTCGCTGCTTCCCTTTTCGTCATGGGAACGAATTTTCCCGTTCTCGGTTTCCTCAATGTCTATTCGATGCGCTTTTCCTTTGTTGCCGATCACTATTACTACCTTGCCAACATCGGGGTGATCGCGGTTGCCGCTTCAGTGGCAACGCTGCTACGTCACCGCCTGCCGCAGAGGGGGCAGGCGGTGGTCTCCGGGATAGTGGCGGCGGTTCTCCTGGTCCTTGCCACGATCACGTGGCAGCACGGCACGGTGTTTCGTGACGATCTGACCCTGTTCGGCGATATAATCGCCAAGAATCCCGGCAGCTGGTTTGCGTATACCAACCGGGCGGCACAGTACATGAATACGGGCAGGTACGATCCGGCCATGGCGGACCTGGAGCAGGCGCTCCGGTTCCGTCCCGATGATGCGGATGCCCTGCGGTTGCAGGGGGAGATCTATGCCCGACAAAGGGACTTCTCCAGGGCACTGGCCAACTTCGACCGTTCGATCGCGCTCCGTCCCTGGCGAGGTGACTATTTCAAGAGCCGGAGCAAGGCACGGCTGGCGGCGGGGCGTCTCTCCGAAGCGCTGGAGGATGTCACTACGGTCCTGACTGCTGCCAGTCACGATGCGGACAACTACTTGCTGCGGGCAAATATTTATCTGGCACTGAACGATCTCCCGGCCGCCTTGGCAGATCTGGACCGGGTGCTCTCGCTGGAGGGGGATAATGCCGATGGCTGGGCGAATCGGGGGCTGGTCCGCTACCGGCAGCAACGGATTCCCGAGGCGATTGCCGATCTTGACCGGGCACTGCAGCTCAATCCTTCCTCGGCGGGCACCTGGTTCAACAGAGGGCTTGCCCATGCCGCGGCAGGCCAGGTTGAACCGGCACGGGCAGACCTGTTCCGGGCCCGTGACATGGGGTACGGGATTGATGAGATGGAAATACGGGAGATCCTTGCTCACGGGAAACAGTCAGGGGGTGCGAAGTGAACGGGAGCTGGCGTGCAGTCACGGGCAGCCGGGTGTCCCTGCATGTTGCCGGAGTGGCGGCCCTCATCTGCCTGGCCGTTACCTCCCGGGCGCTCGTGTGCGGTTTCTGCCCCAGCGACGACTATCTCTACGTGACCGACAACGGGGCGATCCGTACCCTTGACGGCCGCTTCCTCGCCTGGGCCTTCACCACGACCCATGCCGGCTGGTGGATGCCCCTGGTCTGGCTCTCCCTGGCCCTGGATTACCATGTCTGGCAGTTGAACCCCTTCGGGTACCATCTGACCAATATCCTGCTCCATGCCGTCAATACCGGCCTGGTGGTCCTCCTCGCCGACCGTCTGATCAAACGGAGCGGCATGGTTGACCGTATGATGAGCCGGCCGCTCCTGTACCCCGCAACCCTGCTGCTCGCCGGCCTGCTCTTCGGCATCCACCCCCTGCGGGTCGAAGCCGTTGCCTGGATCACCTCCCGCAAGGATGTGCTGAGCGGCCTGTTCTGCCTCGGTGCCCTGCTCTGCTACCTGCGCTTCGTCGCGGGGACGCAAACCGGCACTGGCGGGGGACGGCGGGACTTTCTGCTGGCCCTCTGCTGCTTTCTCCTGGCGCTCATGGCAAAACCGGTGAGCGTTGTCCTCCCCCTGGTGCTGCTGCTCCTGGACTGGTACCCCCTGGGGCGGTTGCAGCGGGGGATGTTCGGCCGGCTCGTCCGGGAAAAGCTGCCGTTCCTGGTCCTCGCCGGCGGCGCTGCCGGCGCGACCATCGTTGCGGCCTCTGCCCGGAACCTGCTGCAAACCGCGGAGTTCCTCCCCCTGGGGGGGCGGTTCATCGTCTCCGGCTACGCCATGTTCGAATACGTCAGGCTCCTCCTGGTGCCGGTGGGGATCAACCCCCTCCAGCAGATCGAACTCCCGTTCCCGGGCTCCTATGGGGTAAAGGCTGCGGCGGCCCTGCTGCTCTGCGCCGGGGTGGTTGCCGCCCGGAAAAAGTCCTGGCTGGTGGCAGCCTGGCTCTGGTTCGTGCTGTTTCTCCTCCCGGTGCTGGCCTTCTTCCAGAACGGCGACCAAGCCTATGCGGCACGCTATACCTATCTCCCCTCCATAGCTCCCGCCGTTGTCGCGGCT
>CALMBF010000151.1 GCA_937860145.1 uncultured Geobacter sp. | reverse complement strand
CCTTGATCTCCAGGTAGTCGGCGGAGTTGAGGTACGCCATGGTGACACCGAACCGGCCGGACGCCACCTGCTGCCCCCGGTTGGCCCGGTACGTGCCGAGCATGTCCCCGATCTCCCCCCCCTCGCCGTTCATGCAGATGATGTTCAGCCGCCGGGCCGCCTCGGCGTAGATCCGGAAGGGGGTCTCCCCCTGGGAGCCGAAACTCATGGCGGAGAAGAGGATCGGGAGGTCGTGGTGGCCGATGGAGGTGTCCACCTCGTCCGGGTCCACGGCGAGCTCCTCGGGAAAGCGGAAATCGATGAGGTGGCGGATCGCCAGGGGGTTCTCCGCCTCCAGCTGGCGGATCAGCCGGGAGAGGTCGGCATAGGTCTCCTCCATCTTGGCCACCTGGCCGACCATCTTCCAGATACGGGGGTAGAGGCGGAACTGTACCGGCACCGGCTGTTTCTCCCGGGAGCGGGCCACCCTGGTCCGCTCCCGCTCCTGACCCTCCAGGCGCTGCAGGGTCAGGCCGCCGACGCCGGAACCGCAGAAGTTGGGGGTCTCGAAGATCTCCGCCAGGTGGCTGCAGAGGCCGATGGAGGCGAAGTACTTGCCGTAGCCGCCGATCTCGTGGGTCCCCATGGTGGAGATGACCTTCTCCAGCCCCTTGGAGAGGACCCCCAGGAGGTTGGCCACCCCGCCGTCGACCTCACTCGCCAGCTCCCACATGAGCCAGGGGCAGAGGGCGTCGGCCCCCATCCCGAGGGCGAAGATCAGGTCGTGGAGGTTGCGCAGGGCGCCGGAGCGGACCACCAGGGAGACCTGGCGCCGCAGGCTCTGGCCGTCGGCACCGGCCTGCTGTTTGAGGGCCCGGTGGAGGAAGGCGGTTGCCAGACAGGGGTCGAGGAAGTCACGGCCCGGGCCGAAGACCGTCCGGTCATCCAGGACCAGCAGACGCGCCCCCCGGCCGATGGCCGTCGTGGCCTCCAGGGCGAGCCGCTCCAGGGCGCCCCCCACCGGCTCCTGCTTCAGCATCACCAGGGGGAGGACTTTCACCCGCCGGGGGCCGAAGGCCTCCTGCAGCTCCTCCAGCAGGCAGCTCCCGGACGCGGCGGCCGCGGCCCGTTCCGTCGCCGGATCGGCCGGCCGACGCCCCCCCAGGAGGAGGGGGATCTCCAGCACCACCCCCATCTCGACCGCTCCCCGCAGCCGGGGACGCCGCCCCAGGTAGACCCGGGTGGAGAAGTGCTCCGCCTCCCGCTCCCGGTCGATGGCCGGGTTGGTCACCACCGCCACCTGCTCCTTGAAGTAGTCGGCCAGGTTCTGCCTCTTGTTGGCCAGGGCGGCCAGGGGGCCGTCGTAGCCGAGGGAGGCGATGGGATCCTGGGCATTTTTCGCCATCTCCCGCAGGATCTCCAGGTCGCTGTTCTTCCAGGCCAGGGCCGAGAGGAGGTTTTCCCGCAGGGGGGGACGCTTTCCGCCCCCGTCACCGGCGGAAGCGGACGGTGCCGGGCTCTCCCCCGTGGCCAGGGAAGCGGCGGGGACCAGCTGGGCATCGTGGGCCCCCAGGTTGGTCCGCCGGCGGAAGAGGTGCCACACCTCGTGGCGCAGCTCCCGGTGCTCCAGCACCTGGACCGCCTTGCCCCCAGCGAGCCTCAGGGCCACCTTCTCCCCCGGTGCCAGGGGGCGCGGGTCGCTGCCGATCTCCTCGTGGGGGACCACCCCGAGCTCCGAGGAGGCGAAGTACTCCTTGTCCGTCTCGCCGAACCACAAGGGGCGCAGCCCCATGGCGTCGACGCTGAACACGCACTGGTCGTTGTGGCGGGCGATGATCGCCGCCGGCCCCTGGGCGCTCGCCTTGAGGAAGCGGCGCATCCAGGCGTACATCTGGCGCTGCTCGGGGGGGAGATGGGCCATGGTGCTGACAATGGGGGGGAAGATCAGCTCCATCGCCTCGAACAGGGTGAAGCCATGGCGGCAGATCAGCCCCTCGATGGTCCGGTTCAGGTCCTGGGAGTCGCTCCCGTCCCCCGGGAGGGGGACCCCCATCATGCGCGACTCCTCCCGGAGCCGGGCGATGGTGTTGATCTCGCCGTTGTGCCCCAGGAGGCTGAAGGGCTGGGCCCGGAGCACCGTGGGGAGGGTGTTGGTGGAGTAGCGGCTGTGCCCCACCGTCACCGCGGAGAGGAACTCCCGGCGCCGGAGCTCCGGGTAGTAGCGGGCCAGGATCTCCGGCGCGCCGTGGACCTTGTAGGCGGCAACCGTGGTGGAGAGGGAGGCCACGTGCACGGCGAACTCCTCCTCGATCCCGGTCTGCAGCTGGTAGAGGAGACAGTCCGCCCCCCGTGCATCGGGGCAGAGGAGGGCCACCTGCCAGAAGAGGGGCTCCCCCTGGCGGGCGCGGCTGGCGAGCACGTCGCTGCGCACCTGGCCGGGGCGTTCCACGAGCACGGTCAGGCCGGCGGACCGGAAACGCTCCAGGATCGCCCGGCGGACGTCGCAGACCCCTTCCACCTCGTCCCGGGGGATCAGGAGATGCCCCACGGCAAAGCCCGGCTCAGAGGCAAGGGCAGCAGAATGCCCCTCCTCCTCCAGGGTCTCCTCCCAGAGGAGGCGGGGGATGTCGGTGAGGATGCCGCAGCCGTCCCCCTCCCCGTCGATCTCCCCGGCCCGGTGCCCCATCTTGATCAGGGCGTCGATGGTCCGCTGCACGTTGCCGTGGGTGGGGGTGGCGACCTTGTTGACATAGGCGATGATGGCGCAGGCGTCCCGCTCGACGGGGAACTGGCCGGACGGATCGTGATGGTGACGGGACATGGCAGGCTCCAAGGGTGGGATTGACGGGGTATAGCATATCACTTATACCAGAGCGGCGGGGGGGTCGCAAGAGAGGCGGCGGTGCAATTTAACTTGATTTTGCCGCTGCTTTGCCCCTACCCTGTCACATTCCATCAGCACGAGCGGCCGGTGCCCGAAAGCGGCAGGGGCGCCGTGCGGCCAGGAGGTTCAGATGACCCTGTGGGACAAGGCGGTTGCGGAGCTTCTCGACATCATCGAGTGGAGCGACGACTCGGCGGATACGCTGGTCTGGCGCTTCCCCCGCTTCGACAACGAGATCAAGTACGGCGCCCAGCTGATCGTGCGCCAGTCCCAGGCGGCGGTGTTCGTCAACCAGGGGGAGATCGCCGACGTCTTTCCTAGCGGCCGGCACAGGCTGGTCACCGAGAACCTGCCGATCCTCACCACCCTCAAGGGGTGGAAGTACGGCTTCCACTCCCCCTTCAAGGCCGAGGTCTACTTCGTCAACACCCGAAACTTCACCAACCTGAAGTGGGGGACGAAGAACCCGGTGATCCTGCGCGACCCGGAGTTCGGGCCGGTGCGGCTCCGCTCCTTCGGCTCCTACGTGGTGCGGATAACCGACCCGGCCCTGTTCGTCAGGGAGATCGCCGGCACCAATCCCCACTTCACCCTGGAGGGGATCACCGACCAGCTGCGCAACCTCATCGTCACCCGCTTCGCCGACCTGGCGGGGGAGAGCCGCATCCCGGTGGTGGACCTGGCGGCCAGCTACGACGAGCTCTCCGCATCCCTGGCCCGCAAGGTGGCCCCTGAATTCGCCTCCTACGGCCTGGAGGTGACCACCCTCCTCATCGAGAACATCTCCCTTCCGCCGGAGGTGGAGGAGGCCCTGGACAAGCGGAGCAGCATGGGGATCATCGGCAACCTGGACAACTACCTGAAATACCAGAGCGCCAACGCCCTGGAGACCGCCGCCGCCAACCCGGGGGGGGAGGCCTCTGCCGGAGTCGGGCTCGGGATGGGGTTTGCCATGGCCAACCAGATGAGCAGGGTACTTGCCCAGCCGACGGCGCAGGGGGCAGGCACACCGCCCCCCCTCCCCGCCGGGGAAAGCTACTACCTGGGGAAGAACGGCAAGCAGGTCGGCCCCTTCGACCTGGCCGCCATGGAGGGGTACATCGCCAGGGGGGCCGTCACCCGCGGCACCCTCGTCTGGAAAGCCGGCCTGGCCGGATGGGAGCGGGCGGAGCAGCTCCCGGAGCTGGCGGCCCTCCTGGCGAT
>CALMBF010000150.1 GCA_937860145.1 uncultured Geobacter sp. | reverse complement strand
AAATCGGTGTGTTCCGCCCATCCACCGGCATGTGGTACTTCGATCTCGACAACGATGGCTGGACCTTGTGTCAGGCTGACAGCGGCACCGACCTCTGCGCCGGCCCCTTCGGCGCCCCGGGCGACAAACCGGTACTTGGTGACTGGGACGGGGACAATCGGGTGGCCATTGGCGTTTATCGGCCGGTACCCGGTACCTGGTATCTGGATAACGGCGATGGCAAGTGGGATCTCGTCAACGGTATCGACGTTCTCATGGACACATTCGGTGCCCCCACCGACCTGCCGATAGCCGGAGACTGGGACGGCGACGGCATCACCACTATCGCCACCTATCGCCAGGGCCAATGGCTCCTCGGCACCGCCGACGGCTTCATGCGCGGCACTGTTGCCTGGAACGGCAGCCTGATCGACGTCGCCGACGCCAACTTCGGCGCACCGACCGACCTGCCGGTGGCGGGCGACTGGAACGGCGACGGCAAGGCCCAGATCGGCGTCTACCGCCAGGGGCAGTGGTTCCTTGACTTTAACGGCAACCGCCAGTGGGATGCCGATCTGGACAAGGTCATCGCTGCGTTCGGTGCACCGACCGACCTGCCGGTGGCAGGCGACGTTGATGGTGATGGCATATCCGAAATCGGCGTCTACCGCCCATCGACCGGCCAATGGTACTTCGACCTTGACAACGACGGCTGGGGGGGGTGTACCACAGATGTTCCCGCCGGTACGGACTTGTGCCTCGGCCCGTTTGGTGCCCCGACCGATAAACCGGTCACGGGTGACTGGAACAGCGACGGCGTCGCCGAGATCGGCGTCTACCGCCAGGGGACGTGGTACATCGATTTCAACGGCAGCGGCACCTGGGAAGATCCGGCTACTGCACCCGATCCCGCAACGGCCGATCAGGTTCACAACAACTTCGGCGGGGCCGCAGATATCCCCGTGACCGGCATCTGGCAGCAACCGCCGGTCATCATCGACTGACTCCGGCACAAGGCCTGTAAAGGAGCGAGAGAATGAACTACGGAAAAACGTTCTTCAGATTGTTGCTTGTGGCTCTGCTCGGGATGCCTGCCGTCCCGGCTTCCGCCGAGGTCTTTTTCCAGTGCCCCGGCTATGTGCCGTTGACGGACAGAGACGCCAACAGCGACGGCGTGCTGCGATTCCGGGACGGCGAGCTCTCCGGGCCGTTCACCCTGCCCAACGGCTTTACCAGGGACACCCTACCGGCTGACCAGGACGTGGTCTGCAAGCACCTGGTCGCCGGCGACGGCTTCGTCAACATGGCCGACAAGACTGTCGACCATGGTGCGGGCACCGGGGTCGGCAAGCTGCAGTACATCTTCGGCTTCGCCAACGCCACCGGGACCCCTGATCCCCAGGTCATGAGCGACTTCATGCTCCGGATGGAGTTTCCGGCACCGACCATCACCCTGCGGCAGAGGGACCACTTCTACCTCACCCTCTCCAACGTCGGCATGGTCATGCGTCCCGACCTGTTCGACCCGCACTCCGTGCACTACCACGGCTTCCCCAATGCCTCCGCCATCTTCGACGGCGAACCGATGTCCTCGATCTCCATCAACATGGGGGCGAGCCTGACTTACTACTACAACAACGTCGAACCCGGCACCTTCATGTACCATTGCCACGTCGAAGCCACCGAGCACATGCAGATGGGGATGCTCGGCAACCTCTACGTCACGCCGGCCCAGGATGCTGGTCCGGCTATCAACGGCTTCACGAGGTTCGCCTACAACGACGAAGACGGCTCCACCGGCTACAACGTCGCTTACCCGGTGCAGATCCACAACTTCGACCCCAACTTCCACGATGCCAGCATGAATGTCCAGCCCCTCCCCTTCGCGGAGATGGAGGATCTCTACCCGATGCTCAACGGCCGGGGTTATCCTGACACGGTGGACACGACTCCGGAAGGTCTGGCCAACTCCGAAACCGGGAACTTCTCGCAGAAGGTCAATGCCCTGATCACCGCGGTTCGCGGCGACCGGATTCTGCTGCGCATCTCCAGCCTCGCCACCACCTCGTTCCATACCCTGACGACCACTGGGATCCCGATGCTGGTGGTCGGCAAGGACGCCCGCAAGCTCGGTCCGCCCAACGATACCAGCCAGTACATCCGCACCAACTCCATCACCCTCGGCGGCGGCGAGGCAGTGGACGTCATCTTGGACACGCTGGGTATCCCGGCCGGCACCTACTTCCTCTATACCAGCAACGTCTATCACCTCAACAACAACACCGAGGAATACGGCGGGATGATGACCGAAATCCGCATCGTCCCCTGACCCATTTGACAGTTATCGGCTTACGACTCTGCTACGGAGGAGAGAAATGGATAAGACAAAAAAAAGATTCAGGGGCTTGACGGGGATGCTGGTGGCAGCGACCTTGCTTCTTCTGCTCCTGCCGGTCTGCGCCCTGGCGGCGGTTAACGGTATTCCCGGGCCCACTTTCACTCTCACGGTCAAGACCGATCACATCAGTACTGCTGACGGAAGCAACTTGTTCCTCTGGGGCTATGCCGACGGCACCAACCGCGCCCAGTATCCCGGCCCGACCCTGATCGTGACCCAAGGGCAACCGATCACCGTGACGCTGAAAAACCAGCTCGACGTCCCCGTCTCCATCGTCTTTGCCGGCCAGACGGTAACAGCGTCGGGGGGTATCCCCGGCTTGCTGACCCGTGAAGCATTGAAAAACGACGACCCGGGCACCCTGGCAGTTGACGAATCGACGGTCACTTACACTTTCACCCCGACCGAGCCGGGTACCTACCTGTACAGCAGCGGCACCGACCCCCACCTGCAAGTGCAGATGGGGCTGCTTGGAGCCCTGATTGTGCGGCCATCGGCGGCGACCGCCACCATGCCCGGCTGCGACCCCACGGATCCGACCAGGGTCATGGCTACGGCCTACGGCGACTGTCGCTCGGCCTACGACTACGAGACGCTCTTCATCCTGACCGAGACCGATCCCGCCCTGCATACGCTGGTGGAGTTAGGACGGATCGAGGAGGTCAAAACCACCGAGTTCTTCCCGGTCAACTGGTTCATCAACGGCCGCGGCGGACCGGACACTCTGGCTCCCTACAAAGCCAGTTGGTTGCCGACTCAGCCCTACGAATGTTTCACCCGGACAACCCCCGGCGACCGGGTTCTGTTGCGTATTGTCGGCGCCGGCCGCGACTCCCACCCCTTCCACACCCATGGCAACAACATGGATGTCATCGCCCGCGACGGCCGGTTACTGACCACCGACCCAGCGATCCAGCCCGCCCCGAGCCTGACAGCCGCACGGGCGGCCGAGGTGGGGGTGGTGCCGGATCTGGCGGTCTCCAACTTCACCAACAACACCCTCCCCGGGGCCACCTACGACGCCATCTACGCCTGGACCGGACGGAACCTCGGCTGGGATGTGTACGGACATGATCTGGCTAATCCTGCCCTTGATCCCGCCATCTGTGATGGCGGAATTCCCGGACGGGTGGTCAATGGGTTCGATATGGTAACCCGTGAGTGGTGTGCCGACCACGGCAATCCGTTCCCGGTGGCCCGCACAGACATCAAGGATCTGACCTTTGGCCAGTTCTACAGCGGCAGCCCCTTCCTGGGCTCGGCCGGTGCGCTTCCGCCCGGTGAGGGGGGCTTCAATCCCAATGCCGGCTTCTTCTTCATGTGGCATTCGCATAACGAGAAGGAGCTGACCAACAACGACATCTTCCCTGGCGGCATGCTGACCATGCTGGTGGTCGAGCCGCCCGGAACCCCGATCAAGTAAAGGAGGTCCGGACATGCATCACGGCGCCATGAAGTTTCTCCGCTACCTCGCCCTCGCCGCCATGCTCTGCACCTGGGCCTTGGTTGGAACAGCCTCGGCGGCAGATTTCACACTCTATGCGGAGCCGTTCACCAAGACCATGCCCGACGGGCAGGTGGTGACGATGTGGGGATACACCACGACCTCCGGCCAGGCAGCCATCGAGTTCCCACTGGTCTTGACGGTTCCGGCGGGTGACAACACCCTGAACATCACCCTTCACAACAATCTGCCACCGGGAGAATTTACCTCCCTGTTACTCAACGGCTTCGTGGACAGCAACCCGGCACCGGTCTTCCTCCCCGCTGCCGCGGGACAGCCGCAACGGGCACGCTCCTTCACCCACGAGGCGGCCGCCGGCGGCCAGGACACCTACACCTGGACCATCGACCGGCCCGGCACCTTC
>CALMBF010000149.1 GCA_937860145.1 uncultured Geobacter sp. | reverse complement strand
GCTTCCTGACGCACGAGTTCGTCCGCGCCGTGATCGAGGACCGCCACCCCACCGCCGCCACCGCAAGGGCCAGGGGTGCCGTGGCGGCAAGATTGCCCAGGTTCCCCACCGCCACCATGAACCCCGAAACCCGGCCGAACTCCTGCTTCGAGAACCAGCGGGTGAAGATGGTGAAGGTGGCCATCAGCACCGACGCGGTGCCGACGCCGATCAGGACCCGGGCGGCCATGGCCGCGGGGAGACTGTGGGCACGGGAAAAGAGGAGGCCACCGGCCGTGGTGAGGATGCCGCAACCGCTGATCACGATCCGGCCGCCGAACCGGTCGATCATCGGCCCCAGGGGGAGCTGGGCAACGGCATAGACGTAAAAGAGGATCCCGGAGAGGGTCCCCAGCTCGGCCGGGGAGAGCGCCAGCTCCCGGGAGATGTCCCCGGCCACCACGGCCAGGGAGACCCGGTAGAAGTAGACCAGGATGTAGATCAGCGCCAGGACGCCGAACAGGGTCCAGCGACGGTTTCTGTTGGTGAGTGCTCCGGACATGGTACCTCCACCGCTTCATCCTAGCATGGGGCGCCGGCAGGGCAAAAATAATAATGGTGCCATTTCCCCGCAAAGGGAGTAAGTTAACATACTGACCTTATTCACAGATCTCCCCGCGTTACGTTATCCTCACCCGGGTCATCTTCCTCCACTCCGGTAGTGCCGTTGTCCGTACCGTCTTTCCGAGTCCGCCGACCGGGCGCCACACGCTGCCGGGACAGCCGGAAAGCCTCATGCCGTTACACGTTGCCAACAGAATTGATCAAGGAGAAACGATGATACTCAAACGAGGAGTTGTGGTGAGCCACAGCGGAGTAGATGCCTGGGGGTCCGGCAAGGTGATCGATATTGCCGACTTCAATGCGACCATCCAGTTTAGCGACGGGATTACCCGGAAGATTGCATCATCCCACTTCGATGTACTGCAGCCTGCGGACCCGGCGACATATATCCCGACCGAGGCCTCCGAGCAGGCGGCCAAGACGGTGATCCCACGGGCGAGAAAGAAAAAAGTGGTAAGCCCCACGGTCGACATCTGCTGACGGCCACAGGGTGCGCGAGGAGTCTCCCCGCGCCCCCTGCCCCATGAACCATCCCACCTTTATACACCCCCCTCCACCGCGGAATCTGCTATACTGTCAGTGAAGGAACAACGAGACGGCACGGTGGAATCGCATTGAGAAAAAGGCGATGATATCGGGCGGCAAGGAGGGAATCCATGAGAGCCAGCAGACGGTATATGAAAAATGGCATGTATCACGAGATGCGGGGTCTGCTCAGGAATCTTCTCGGCAGAATGATGCGCAATAGGATGCTCGGCATGAAGGGGACCTGCGAGCGGATGGCAGGCAGAACCCAGAGAAGGATCGGCCGGATCTACGGATTGTGCGGCCTCTGATAGGACCACACAGGTAGCATGACGCACCCCGGGACGGGATGACGAGCAATGGCTCCCGGGTTAAACGAAAACTGGACAGGGTTGTCGATTAGAGGCAACAGGAAGCGCCCGGCTGGATGTACCGCCGGGCGCTTCCGTGTGTTCAGTACGAAACATCTCCGCTAGTCCCGGCAGGCAACGGTGTTCTTCTGCAGCACCCTGATGTCACCGGTGGACATGTCGTAGACCCAGCCGTGGATGGAGAGCTTCTCCTCCTGCATGGCGCTCCTCACGAAAGGGTACTCCTGCAGGTGCTCCAGCTGCAGGCGGACGTTCTCCTCGACGATGAGCTTCATGCGGTGTTCGCTGTCGATCTCCATGTGGAGGCCCGCCAGCTTCTCGTCCACCCGCTCCTTGGCCTTGTAGGCGTTGTTCAGCCAGATCGGGATGTAGCGGTCGTCATGGCTCGTCTCGTCCATGGCGGCGATGCCACCGCAGCCGTAGTGGCCGCAGACGACGATGTCCGGGATCTGGAGGTGGTTGATGGAGAACTCCAGCACCGCCGAGAGGTTCCAGTCGTTGGTGGCGACGATGTTGGCCACGTTGCGGTGCACGAAGATCTCGCCGGCCCTGGTCTGGGTGATGGTGTTGACCGGCACCCGGGAGTCGGAGCAGCCGATCCAGAGGACGGTCGGCCGCTGCATCTTGGCCAGGTCGGCGAAGTAGTCCCGCTCCCGTGCGAAGACATCGGTGACGAAGCGGCGGTTGCCGTCCAGAAGGGTGGTGATCATGGCTCACCCCGTGCAGGTCAGAGTTAAAGAAGCGATTTCACCGCCGCCAGCACCGCGGCATAATCGGGCTCGCTGGTGACTTCCGGGACGATCTGGATGTAGCGGATGGTGTCCCGGGCATCGACGATGAAGACCGCCCGGGCGAGGAGCTTGAGCTCCTTGATGAGCACGCCGTAGGCCCCGGCGAAGGAGCGCTCCTGGTAGTCGGACAGGGTGGTCACCCGGTCGATGCCGGCGGCGCCGCACCACCGTTTCTGGGCAAAGGGGAGGTCCATGCTGACCGTGAGGACCACCACGTTCTCCGGCAGGCTGGCGGCCTCCTGGTTGAAACGCCGGGTCTCGGTGTCGCAGACCGGCGTGTCGAGGGAGGGGACGGCGCTGATGATCCTGATCTTCCCCGTGTGGCTAGCCAGGGTGACCGGGGCGAGGCCGTTGTCCACCACGGTGAAGTCGGGGGCCTTGTCGCCGACCTTCAGCTCCGGGCCGAGCAGGGTGAAGGGGTTGCCTTTGAACGTGATGATGCCGCTGCGCTCTTGCATGGTCTCCTCCTGGGAATGCTCAATTTTCAGTCAAGAAAGTGTAGCGGAGCGTGGTGAAAATGCAAGGGAAGGGGCAGAGGCAGCACCTATTCACCGCAAAGCCGCAAAGAGCGCAAAGAATTGCCGCAAAGAAAAACAAAAAGAAGGGTTTTGAATTTCTTTGCGTAACCTTGGCGTCCTTTGCGGCTTGAGCGACCGCAGGAGGCGGGCGGTGAAAATCTTCCGGGCTCCTACGCCAGGTTGAAGTTGTTCTGGTAGGCGTTCAGGGTGTTGATCATCAGGGCGGCCACGGTCATCCGGCCGACCCCCCCCGGGACCGGGGTGATCCAGGAGCATTTGGGGGCCACGGCGTCGAAGGCCACGTCGCCGACGATCTTGCCGCTTTCCAGACGGTTGATCCCCACGTCGATGAGCACGACCCCCTCCTTGACCATGTCAGGGGTGACGAAGCCGGGGATCCCCACGGCGACGATGACGATGTCCGCCCGCCGGGTCTCGTCCAGGAGGAGTTCCCGGGGGGTCTCGATGTGGGTCAGGGTGACGGTGGCGTTGCCGATGTCGAAGTCGTTGGAGAGCATGATGGAGATCGGCTTGCCGACGATGTTGGAGCGGCCGATGACCACGCAGTGCTTCCCCTTGATCGGGATGTTGTAGAACTGGAGCAGCTTGCAGATGCCGTAGGCGGTTGCCGGCCGGAACGCCTTCTGCCCCAGGGTCATCCTCCCGAAGTTGGCCGGGTGGAAGCCGTCGATGTCCTTGGCCGGGTCGATGGCATTGATGATGTTCTGGGAGTTGATGTGCTTGGGGAGCGGCAACTGGACGATCAGGCCGTCGGTGGTCGGGTCGTCGTTGACATCCCTGATCTTTGCCAGGAGCTCGCTCTCCCTGATGGTCTCCGGCAGGCGGATCAGGTTGCTCTCGAACCCGGAGAGCCCGCTCGTGGTGATCTTCGATTTGACGTAGGACTCGCTGGGGGCGTGCTCACCCACGAGGATGACCGTCATGTGGGGCTTGCGTAGCCCCCCCTCCACGTAGCCCGCCACCCTCTTGCCGATCTCGGCGATCAGGCTGTCGGCGCATTTCTTGCCGTCGAGAAGTTGCATAATCGTTTCCTTTCCTTACTGGAGCGCCGTGAGCCGCTCTTGTGTTGCCGTCCCCAGGAAATCCCACAGTCCCAGCTCCTTCAGGGTGGCGACCCGGGGGATGCCGTTCGAGTTCCAGCCACGCTCGGCGTAGTAGACGCCGATGAGGCGGCGCAGCTCGGACTTGCGGTTCTCCATGAGCAGGTACCGCTTCTCCGCGGTCCCCAGGTCTGCCACGCTCTCCCCGGTGACACGCTCAAGTTCGGCGTCGTGGTACTCCGCTTCCTGCTCGTAGAGCCGGTCCTCCGTCGGTCCGATGGCCCGGTCGGGGATCCAGTCGTAGGAAGCCGTCTTGTCGCCGTACGTCATGACGTTCATGACCCGCTGCAGGTTGATGTCCCGGTCGGTGCGGGCGAAGATCTGCTCCCAGTTCAGGTCCGTGCCGAGCATGCCGTTGTAGAAGTCGGCGTAGATATCCTGGGAAGCGGGGTTGATGTAGATGTCCTCGCCGCTCCGCTTGGCCGATTCGGGATTGAACACGTCCACCCAGGGGAGCTTGCAGACCCCCAGGTTGTCGTTCCCCAGGCGGACCCGGGGGTAGGTCATGAGGGCGCGGGCCTTGTCCTGGAAGGTGGGGAAGGCGCCGAGGAGGTCGGCCTTGATCAGCCAGGCCGCGGCGTGGTGGGCGCCGATGTCGCTGGCAGCGGCGTAGGAGCCCTGCATGGAGAGGGAGCGGTGGGTGCGGTAGAAGGAGAAGGGGAGCCCCTTGGTCTGCATGGCGAACAGGGCCAGCTCCTGCCGGATATCCTTGCCGGTGCGGGCCTGGTAACGCCGGGCGACCCACTCGGCGGTCTCCGTCATCCCCTTGCCGGCGACCCGGGCCATCTCGGTGGAGCCGTGGGCTAGCTGGTGGAGGAATTCCAGGGCCGCCGCCTCGTTCCCCCAGGTGAGGGAGAGACCGTCGCTCTCCTCCAGGGTGAGGAACCCCCGCTGGAAGCACTCCATGAGGAAGGCCATGATGGTGGCGGCGGAGATGGTGTCATAGGCGTAGTTGTCGCAGTGCCAGTTGGCCTCCATGATGAACTCGGCGCTCCAGATCCCCAGGTTGGAACCGAAGCCGGCGGCGGTCTCGTACTCCGGGCCGTCGACCCAGACCCTCTGTCCCTTGTGGGAGCCGGAGACCAGGGTCACCCAGCCACCCTTGGTGCACTGGAGGTTGCAGCCGGGGAAGCAGCCGTCCATCCCCCGGTGCTCGAAGAGCTTCTCGGCGTAGTGCTTGCCGCAGATCTGGGGAGCCCGGGGGTCCGAACCGGCCTGGAAGTTGTTGACCGGCAGGGACTGGTACTCGTCCTTGCTCATGAAGGTGATGAGGCCGGCGCTCCCCTTGCGGGCCATCTGCAGCTGAGTCGGGTCGATCTCCTTCACGATGGCGTGGAGGCGCTTGCCGGCGTCGACCACCCGGCCCCAGTCCGCGGCGCCGTAGGGGTTCTCCCCGTGGGGATAGTCGGCCAGGACCACGATGGCCAGGATGTTCTTGTCCCGCATGACCGAGCCGATGCCGGTGCGGCCCGCCTGCTTGGTCCGCCAGACCCCCCTGCTCCCGTCCTGTGCGGGCTTGGTCACGTCGAAGTAGTGGCTGTTGATGCAGCCGTAGCGGGTGTATTTCGCCCCGGTCCCCGTGGACATGACGGCGATGGTCCGCTTCTGGTAGCCCGCGGCGGTGAAGCGCTCCGCGATGCGGTGCTCCAGGCCGAAAGCCTCGTCGTCCCGGGGCGCCTCTTCGATGGTCACCTCACGGGTGAAGCCGTTGATGACGATCATGGTTTCCGTCTGTGCCGTGCCGGTCACCTGCAGGGCGTCGAAGCCGGCATACTTCAGGTAGGCGCCGAAGTACCCCCCGAAGTTGGAGACCCCCGCCACCCCGGTGAGGGGGGAGAGGGAGACGGCCATGGCCTTGGCCGTGCCCGGGAACTGGGGGATCCCCCCCAGGGGTCCGTTGGCCAGGATCAGGGGGTTGGCCGGGTCGGTCGGCAGGGTGTCGGGAGCTATGGCACTGTGGAGCAGGTACAGGCCGAGGCTCCGGCCGCCGGTGAAGTAGTCGCGGACCGCCGGGTCCAGATCGGGGGTGGCGATGCGGCCGTCGCTGAGGTCGATGGACAGGATGCGGTTGGTGTAACCGCGGGAAATTGCGCGAGGGGGATAGTTCATGGGGCAGTCCTTTTCTCGGGGATCTCGTGGCGGTAGTCGTGCGCGGGGATAATTGATGAAATGTACTGATTTTTAGGCTATGGTGTCAAGTCATCGCTCGACGGGGGGCAATTTTACCATTTTTCGTCGTGCGAGAAAATCACAACCCTTTCACCGCAAAGCCGCAAAGGGCGCGAAGAACTGCCGCAAAGAAAGACAAACAAAAGGGTTTGCTTCTCGTTGCGTCAACCGTGCGTCCTTTGCGTCTTGAGTGAGCCCTCACCCGGCCTTTGGCCACCCTCTCCCGGAGGGAGAGGGACAATGAATGCTCTCTCCCTCCGGGAGAGAGTTCGAGAGAGGGCCGAACAGGCGGTTCAAGGTTTTAACAGCGAAAGGGCGGCTTGCACGGAAGCGGGCGGTTCAATTTCCTGAACCCGTCGTATCCAAGGAGACACTAATGGCAATCGACAAACTCGTCTGCATCGATCTGGACCAGCCGGAGCTGGAAGGATTCCGCCGGTTCATCAGTTCGTGGCTCTGCGTCACCGACCGCTGCACGGTGGTGGTGGACCCCGGCCCCCTCTCCACCATCCCCCGACTGGTCGCCGAGCTGCGGCGACACGGGGTCGACAGGATCGACTACATCCTCCTCACCCACATCCACATCGACCATGCCGGAGGGGCCGGCGCGCTGCTGCGGGAGTTTCCCGGGGCAGTGGTGATCTGCCACCCGGAGGGGGTCCGCCACCTGATCGCGCCGGAAAAGCTCTGGGAGGGGTCTCGGAAGGTCCTCGGCCAGCTGGCCGAAGCCTACGGGGAGATCGTGGCGGTCCCGGCGGAGAGCATCCTCTTCAGCGAGGATATCGGCGACGGGGAGATCCGGGCCTTCCTCACCCCGGGCCATGCCCAGCACCACTGCTGTTACCAGGTGGACGACCTCCTCTTCGGCGGGGAGGTGGCCGGGGTCCGCTGCGAGCTCCCCGGCGACGCCATCTTCATGAGGCCGGCCACGCCCCCCCGCTTCATCCTGGAGGTGGCCCTCGACTCCATCGACCGGATGATCGCCCAGGCCCCCCGGCGCCTCGTGTTCGCCCATTACGGCCTGGTGGAAACGGCGGTGGAACACCTCACCATCGCCCGGGAACAACTCCTCCTCTGGGTCCGCACCGTTGCCGCCGTCCGGGATGAGGCCCTGGTCGCCCGACTGGAGGAGATCGATACCCACTACCGCAACTTCTCCCTGCTCCCGGCGGACATCGCCGCCCGGGAACGCTACTTCCTCGGCAATACCCTCAAGGGGATGGCGGAGTACGTGGACAACCTCCCCGAAGAGGGGCGCGGGGCCCTGCGGGGAGGGTAACGCTTCCTCCCGCCGCCTTTCTTCTGCTATACTGGGGCGATCGCATCATCACGTCTGCACGAAGAGGACCCTCATGCTGAAAAAGACAGCCGCCACACTCCTTGTTCTGGCCCTATCGACCTCCTGCGCCGCGACCCCGAAACCGCGCAAGCTTACCGAGGACGATAAATCCCTCTATGCCATCGGGCTGGTCATGGCCCGGCAGCTCACTCCGTTCGCCCTGACCGACTACGAGTTGGAACTGGTGAAAATGGGACTCTCCGACGGTATCAACGGCAGGGAGCCGCTGGTGGATTTTGCCACCTACAGCAAAAAATCCCAGGAGATGGCCATCGGCCGCCGGGATGCCCACGGTCGCTGGCTGGAGGACCGCGCCGATGCGTTTCTGAAGGCCGAGGCCGAAAAACCGGGGGCGGTGAGGACAAAGTCCGGGGTCATCTACCAGTCCCTCAAGGAGGGGACGGGCACGGTCCCGACCCCTTCGAGCACGATCAGGGTCCACTACACCAGCACCCTGCTGGACGGCAGGGAGATGGAGAGCACCTACAAGAACGGCGCCCCCGACGAGCTGCACCTGAACGAATTCATGGCGTGCCTCAAGGATGGGGTACAACTGATGAAGCAGGGGGGGAAGGCACGGATCATCTGCCCGCCGGAAACCGCCCTCGGCAAGCAGGGTGACGGCTTCATCCCCCCCAATGCCACCCTGGTGTTCACCATCGAACTGCTCGAAGTGAAGTAAGCGCAGCCGGTCACTTCTTCTTCAGCACCTTCTCCGACTCCGCCTGGCGGAAGATGTCATGGAGGGATTCGGCGTAGATCTCCTCCCGTTTCCCCTCCAGGGGGTAGAACGGGTAGGCGAAGATCAGGAACGCCTCGACCCAGTTGCTCAGGGTCGCCTTCCGCTCGTAGCTGTTCACGAGCCTGCCGCTCCGGTCGGTCACCCTGGCGGATATGGTGTAGTCCCAGGAGTAGGGCATCGGCACCAGGGTCAGGGAGAGCAGGGAGATCGTGCCGCTCAGGCACTGCTGCTTGAAGGACGACTCCTCGAAGAACGAGACCTCCATGGTGTAGTCGTGGCCGGCGCGGTACCCCTCCAGCTCCTGGCGGCGCTTCGGGGCATTGACGTCGTTGGGCGACTCCACGAAGGTGGTGTAGCTGGAGATGTTGCTTATCTCGGCGAGGGCATCCCGGAAGATATTGTCGAAGTCCTTCACCCCGTAGGCTTTCAGCTTCGGGATGGTATCATACCCGTGCTGCTGCTCCAGGTGGCGGAAGAGGAAAAAGACGCTCACCTTCTCCGCCCCCAGGTTCTTCTCCGCCGGCCGGCTGTACACCCCCGCGATCTCGCTCCGGGTGGCCGCGCATCCGCCCAGGACGACAAGGAGCAGCAGGCAGATGAGCCCGTTGGCAACGGATTTCCCCACGTTCAGACGACTGTGACGCTTCATGGCACACCCCCTTTGTTGCGGCCCCGCCGGACCGGACCATTCACATAACCGTGCAGTTCTAAGTATACCAGCCAGGCCGGTCGGGACAACGGACCGGTCGGCCCATTTTCAACCGTAGGGAGTTTTCATGATCCACCTGTCCAACATCGCCAAACAGCACGGCACCCAGCTCCTCTTCCGGGATGCCAGCCTGCAGATACTCCCCGGCAGCCGCACCGGCCTGGTCGGGGCGAACGGCGCCGGCAAGACCACCCTGTTCCGGATCATCACCGGCGAGGAAGAGGTGGACAGCGGCGAGATCACCAGGGCCAGACGGACCTCGGTCGCCTACTTCTCCCAGGAGGTGGGGGAGATGGCCGGCCGCTCCGCCCTCGAGGAGGTCATGGCCGCCTCCAGCGCCACCATGCAGCTGGCCGAGGAGCTGCAGATGATGGAGACCGCCATGTGCGACCCCATGGACGACGACGCCATGGCCGCGCTCCTGGAGAAGTACGGCGCCGCCCAGGAGGAGTTCGAGCACCGGGGGGGGTACGACCTGGACACCCGGGCCCGCACCGTCCTCACCGGCCTGGGGATCGGGCCGGACCGGTTCGACCTGCCGGTGGAGTCGTTCAGCGGCGGGTGGAAGATGCGCATCGCCCTCGCCGGCATCCTCACCCTGATGCCCGACGTGCTCCTCATGGACGAGCCGACCAACCACCTGGACGTGGAGTCGATCATCTGGCTGGAGGAGTGGTTGGCGTCAGAGTTCAAGGGGGCGCTCCTCATGACCAGCCACGACCGGGACTTCATGAACCGGATCGTCACCCGGATCATCGAGGTGGCCAACAGGACGGTCACCACCTACGGCGGCAACTACGACTTCTACGAGAAGGAGCGGGAGATCCGGCGGGAGCAGCTCCTGGCGAGCCACAAGCGGCAGCAGGAGATGCTGGCCAAGGAGGAGGAGTTCATCGCCCGTTTCGCCGCCCGGGCCTCCCATGCGGCCCAGGTCCAGTCGCGGGTGAAGAAGCTGGAGAAGATCGACCGGATCGAGATCCCGCCCGAGGAGCGGGCGGTGCGGTTCGAGTTCAGCGAGCCCCCCCGCAGCGGCGACGACGTGGCGGTCTTCACCGGTCTGGCCAAGAGCTGGCAACTCCCCGACGGGGGTG
>CALMBF010000148.1 GCA_937860145.1 uncultured Geobacter sp. | reverse complement strand
CCCCACCTCCCCCCGCCCCATTCCCACCGCAGATGGTTCGACAATCCATGAATTCTTGACCAAAGTCATGCCGGTCTCCCCGAAAGAGCGCTATGGTGGACTCATCGAGACAAGGAGGAGCACCATGAAATTCGAGAACGGTCTGGGAGATAAGGCGATTCAGGATGTGCTCGCGGAGCACCCCCCCATCGGCGACATACTGGCGAGGCACGGCATCGGCTGCGTCACCTGCAAGGTCGGCATATGCCTCCTGAAGGACGTGGTCTCCATCCATGCCCTCCCCCCGGAAGAGGAAGAGGCGATCGAAAACGAAATCACGGCATATTTCACGACACAAGGAGAATGAATCATGGGAAACCTGGGATGCGGCTGCCCCGGCAGCATGGCGAGAGTAATCGAGCGGGAAGAGAAGAGCAGCGAGGTAACGGGAACGATACCGTCGGAGCTGCGCCAGTGGCCGGTGCAACTCCACCTGGTGCCGCCGACGGCCCCCTACTTCCAGGATGCGGATATCCTGGTGGCAGCCGACTGCGTCGCCTTCGCCATGGGGGACATGCACCGCCAGCTGCTGAAAGGAAAGGCCCTGGCCATCGCCTGTCCGAAACTGGACGACACGGGGAACTACGTGGAGAAACTGGCCCAGATCTTCCGGGCCGGCAATGTGAAGAGCGTCACCGTGGCCATCATGGAGGTCCCCTGCTGCCGCGGGCTGGACGTCATGGTCCGCCAGGCTCTCCAGCAGAGCAGCCTGGATATCCCCCTGGAGACGGTCGTTATCGGCATCAACGGCGAAAAAAGGTGATTGCCATGAAAAAGGACATTACCTCCGCCCTGGTGGCGGAACACGTGCTGATCAAGCGGATGCTGGCACTGATCGAACGATTCGCCCCCCTGACGGAGACGGGGGAGTTCAGGGACTGGCAGTTCTACCTGGACGGGGCCGACTTCATCCGCCAGTATGCGGACCGCTTTCACCATGCCAAGGAAGAGGACATCCTCTTCGAGGCCCTGGTGGCGAACGGCATGCCGCGGCAGAACAGCCCGGTGGCGGCCATGCTCATGGAACATGACCTGGGGCGGGGGTATGTGAAGACCTTTGCCGATGCCGCCGCCCGGGCCCAGGCAGGAGAGACCGGCCTGGAACGGGTCATCGCGGAAAACGCCCTGGCATACGCCGCCCTCCTGCGGGACCATATCGCCAAGGAGGACGACATCCTCTACCCCCTGGCGGAACGGGTCATCCCCGAGGGGACGCGGGACGCCATCGCCTCGGGGTACGCCAGGGCCGAGAGCGGCGTGGACGCGGAGTTCAGTGCGAAATACGAACGGATCGTGGCCGGGTACGAGGCGCGGAACTGATTCGGCCGACCACGGCAACAGGCCTGCACAGCCGCTGACCGGCCCCCTGTCGCCGGTCAGCGGCGCTGTTTTTCCAGCTCCAGGTCAAGGCGCTTCAGCTGTTCGATAGTCTTGGTGAGTTCGTTGACTTCGTTGGTAAGGGACTGGTTGGTGCTCCTGAGGCTCCGGTTCTGACGCCGCACCTCCTCAGCAGAGGTGAGCAGGTCCGCAAGCTGCCCCGACTGGGCTGTCCAGGGGCTGGCAGGGTACTCCTTTTTCAGCCGTTTCAGGAGTTGCAGGGCGTGAAGCTCGCCCTCCCTCTCCGTTGCGGGGCGCAGGGAGAGCAGGGCAAGCCGGAAGAGGGCCTCATCGGTGATCCCCGGCACGCCGGCACCGTCGCAGATCACGGCGAGGACCTTGGCGGCCCCCTCCCTGTCGTTGGACCCCAGCAGGTCAACCGCCCGGGAAAGTTCCCGTGACTGGCTGAAACGGTGGGCGATCCCCCCCTCGCCGGGGGAGAGGTAGGCACATCCGCCGATAAAGACCAGCAGTATGAGCAGAACGATTCTCGTCATCGCGGATGCTTGCGCCGGCGGCTGATCAGGTAGTTGCTCCCCGGCTTCTCCTTTGCGTAGTCTTTTATTTCGGCAGCACTCCGTGCTATCTCCACGGCGGACGAGAACTCCCCGGACTCGTTGATGATGACGGCAAGGGAGACCGTCATGGTCGGGAAAAAGCGGTGCACGCCGTACCGGTCCTCCCCTTCTATCCCCCCCCGCCCCAGGTCTTCGGGGGTGTAATGCTTGACGACTTCCGCGTCGAACCGTGCGATGACCTCCTTGCAGACGTCTTCGACCCTGTCGGCCGAGAGTATTGCCACGAAATCATCCCCGCCCACGTGGCCGACGAACGCGTCGTTGCCGGCCAGCTCCCTGACCACCTCGTAAATGATTTCGCCGGTCAGCCTGATCAGTTCACTCCCCTTGATGTAGCCGTACCTGTCGGTATAGGGCTTGAAGTTATCCAGGTCGGCATAACAGATGGCGAAACGGTTCCCCCCCTGCAGTCGCCTGGTTATCTCCCGCTCTATGGCGATATTCCCCGGCAGGCGCGTCAGCGGACTGGCATCAAGACTCATCTGCTCCAGCTCCTTGAGGCGGGCCGCCATGCGGGTGAAATCGGCGGCCAGGTCGCCGATCTCGTCTCCCGGCGGGATCCGGGGGTCGTAGTCGAAATCACCCTCGGCGATTCTGTGGGTTGCCCGCTGCAGCTTCCGGACCGCGGCGAACGTGCGGTAGGTGAAGGTGACGGCAGTGACGATCGCCAGGATGAAACCGGTCAGGGTGATGACGAAGGTCCACGTCACCGAGGACCGCTTTGCCCGGCTGGCCTCTTCCAGCTTCACCTGCAGGTCGTGCTGGCGTTCGACATAGAGCCGGTCCAGCTCTCCCAGGATTTTCTGGGCCGTCCCCCTCAGCCGGGCCGTATCCCCTGCGCCCGAGGCAAACAGGAGGGACGCCTCGTCGAGATACTCGCCGTAGAGTTTTTTCAGGGGGGCGAGCGACCCGTGCCCCGCCGACCGCTCCACCACGGCGACATTATCGGTAAACTCCCTCTCCCTCTGGGAAAAAAGCTCCCTGAACTCGGTGCTTTTCAGGATCGAATATTTACCCGCATACCCCTCTTGGGCGAGGAGGGCGTCGCGCAGCTTGGGAAACGCGCTGATGGCGGGCATGTGGTTCTGGGCGATGTCCCGGGCCGTCCGGTTGAGGTAGTAGAGGCCGCCAGCCGCAAAGAGGAGGGCCGACATGGTAAAGAAGGCCAGGGCGACATACACGGCCACCAGCTTCTGGACCAGGGAGAATCTCTCGACGCGCTGCGGGGCTGCTGTCGGTTCGGACACGGTTTCCATCCGCTAATTGTAGTGAACCTCACGGCAAAGTCAACGTCGCCACCCGGTGAGGCCCCTACGACTCGGGAAAGTTTCGCAGCAGGTGGAGCCGCACCTCGTCCTCGAAAGCCGCTTCCCGGTCCCCCCGGTAGACCAGGGACGAACCGATTTCCGCCGCCAGGATGGCGGAAAGGTACTTGGCGGGGAGAAGGCGCAGCCGCCGCCGGTAGCGTGGCTCCTCCCGCAGCATCCGGGGGAGGTGGGCAAGGATCGCCCGCCGGAACAGGGGCTGCAGCGCAAGCCCGGGGCGCTGCTGGAAGAAGCGGAACAGCCGGGTGTAGAGGGAGTTGATCTCCGTGCTCAGGGCGTCGGAGATCTCGGTACAGAGGAGCCCGGGCTGCTCCCGACGGCGGCGGAGAATCAGCCGGGCCTCGTCCTCGGCCCGTCGCTCCAGGACTTCGAGCACATCGGCCACGTAGCGTTCCTTCTCGGCGAGGAACTCCTTTTCCGAGAGGAGCAGGTTCGCGATGATCTCGTAGGAGGAGGAGATGACGCCGCACTTGTTGGCCGAGGCGTCGCGCATGATGATCACCCCCCGCCGCTGCAGCTGGGTCCGTGCCTCGGGGGTTATGAAGGAGTTGGCCCCCTCGACGATGGCCCGGGAGGAGGGGGTGCCGTCCGGGAGGAGGTAGCGCTCCCAGGTGGCGCTGTCGATGGTTTCGGGCCTCCCCCCGCCGGGGATGAAGATGTCGGCCGGCACGGTGAAGGGGAGTTCGCCGTATTCCCGGGAGAACTCGTCGATGGAGACCCACTCGTCCACGACCCCGCCCTCCGTGCGGCTCACCTTGCGGTACAGCTCCCGCAGGCCGTCGCGGCGGCTGTTGCTCCGGAAGAGGATGAAGCCCCCGGGGTGAAGCGCTTCGGGGGAGAAGGCGTCCAGGTCCTCCTTCAGGAGGATGCGAGCCAGCTCCCCGTGGTCCGCCCCGTGGGGGTCGTAAAGGGCGGCGGTGCCGTCGAGGATCAGCACCATCCGCACGCCAGGAGAACGGTCCAGCATGAGGCGCATGGCATTGCCGGCTACGTCGCCGTTGGGACCGCCGGTGAACTTGACGCTGAAGCTGTCTTTCCTCGCGTCGATTCCCAGCTCCTCAAGGGTGATCTCGGCGAACCTGACCACCCCGGTTGAGGTCACGCCGTACTGCTTGTGGTTGATGCCGACCCGCTTGCTGGAGATCAGTCCGACCCCCAGCAGGTAGCCGCGGGAGCGGGAGAGCCAGGCGATTGCCTCGATCATGGCGTCGTGCATGTTCTCGTCCGGCCCCAACTCGATCGGCTCGTCCTCCCGGTAGTAGTCCACCACCCGGGGATGAAGGGCCACCCCGTCCCTGGTGACGAAGATGTCGAGGAACGCGTTAATGATGCCGTACTGGAGCTTGAACAGGCGCCACTCCTCCAGCCCGGCCTCCCCCCGGCGCCGGTCGGAAAGGTCCAGGACCGTCACCAGCTTGGAGCCCCCCTCGTAGATATCCTTGTTCTTCAGGTGCTGGGTATGGGCCAGGACGAAGTTCTCCCGGAAGAGGTTGTTGGCCGCGGTGATGAAATCGTCCTGGCTCCGGGCGATGACGGTCCGCCAGCCCCCCCGGGCGATGTCGGAGAAGCCGATATGGTACCCGAAGCCGAAGCGGCTGAAGAAGAAGGTGACCCGGAACGGGGTTGCCGGGGGGAGGTCGGCCGTCACCCCGTGCCCCAGCTCCGCCAGGTAGGCGGGGTCGAGGCGGAACGCCAGGGCCTGCTTCTCGAGGACGAAGAAGTTCGTCTTCAGGGTGTGGGTGATGAAGGTCAGGCAGCAGCCGAAGATCGTGCGGCGCACCTCGTCCAGGTAGCGGTGGCCGGTGTTGTAGCCGGCTACCGCCCCCCTGGCGTCGGCCAGGAGCCGTGTCCAGGTGCTCTCCCGCTCCTCCGTGGCCGGGTCGAACCGTGCCCGGAACAGGGCGGAGAGCTGGAGGGAGATCTCGGGGTGGGCGTGGAACGCGCTCTGCACGTCCTCGAGACCGAAACGGTCCGGCTGGCTATGGGCCAGGTTGCTGTGGCAGAAGGCGATGAAGACGTTCATCAGGGCACCGTCCTCCCCCCCCATGAGGCCGGTGGTGACGAACTCCCGGTAGCTGTAGGAGCCGGTCGCCAGGATCTGGGACGTGGAGAGTTCCCGCCGGAGCCTTTCGAACCGGTCGCTCTCCCGTTCGAGGGTGCCGCCGTCCCGCCGCTGCACGTAGAACGTGCCGAGGAAATAGGGGTGCATGCCGTTGCTGATCGTCAGACAGTAGGCCCGCCCCACCGCCAGGTCCAGGCGGTTGAAGACCTCCATGGTCTGGAGGAGGAAGTCCTGCTGGGGGGGGTTGCCGACGGCGAAGAGGACCCGGTACTCCCTCCCCCCCGGCATCGCCTCCACGCCGAGATAGAAGCCGTTGTTCCGGTTCCCCCGCTGGAAGAGGAGGAGGATCTGGGCCACCCGCGCCGGCGGCGACATCCTCACGTAATTCTCGTTGTTCAGCCAGAGGACCCGGAGCAGGCGGTCGAAATCCTTCATGTCGAAGAGGGGGAAGTTGCGGCGGAGCTCCCGGGAGACCCGGCGGCGGATATCTGCCGGCACCTCCCCCCCCAGGCCGTCCAGGATCTCCCGGTTGCTCTTCCGGTCGAACTCGAACCGCTGGATCTCCAGGGTCTGGTCGCACCCCGGCAGCGGCCCTGCTGAGTGGGTGATCACCGCGTAGGATATCTCGTGCTCGTCGATGCGGCGCAGGGTCTGGTACAGGGAGCCGGGGTGGTTGACCAGCGCGATGATCAGCGCCTTCTCCCGGTCGGCCAGGATCAGTCGCCCGTTTTCACCCAGGGTCCCCAGCTCCCGCTCCAGTATGGCGTTTGCCAGCGGCTCGTCCTTCATGGAGATGAAGTAGTAGGGGTTCATCTGCTCCCTGAGCCAGCGGCGGTTGGCCGCCACCCCCCTGTCCCCTGTGCTGCGTGTCGCGGTTGTCGCCATGGCTGATGCGCTCCTTGAAGTCGATGCGGATTTACTTTTGCCCCGGGGCTCTTTGCGGTATAAGTATACCCCAGAACCGGCGGGTTTCTCATGATCAGGGCACCGTTATACCCATAAATGACCCAAGGAGTCCAGATGCGCGAACTTTACGACATCAGCAATATCGCCCATGCCATCCAGCTGGCCGTTGCCCCGGTATTCCTCCTCACCGCCATCGCCGGCATCCTGGGGGTCATGGCCAACCGTCTCGGCCGGGTCATCGACCGGGCCAGGACCCTGGAGGGGAAACTGGCTGCCGCGTCCGTGGCGGAAGGGACCGCCATCAAGGCCCACCTGCGGGTCCTTTCCCGCCGGGCGAAGATGATCAACCTGGCCCTCACCTTCTGCACCATGACCGCCCTCCTGGTCTGCACGGTCATCGCCGTCCTCTTCTCCGGCTCCTTCGTGCAGTTCGACATCACGCTGCCCGTCTCCCTCCTCTTCATCCTGGCCATGGTCCTGCTGGTAACGGGACTCCTCGTGTTCCTGCGGGAGATCTTCCTCGCCACGGCCAGCCTGAGGATCGGGCCCCACTGATATCCACCGGGGGGGCTCCCATCGTGCATGCACAAAAGGCCGGGGACATCTTGTCCCCGGCCTTTGCGCTGTCTGCAGCCCAACAAAGCGATTTATTTCACATTCTGCTTCGGCGGGCTGGACTGGGTCCCGATGCGGGTCTTGCGGTTTTCCTGCATCCGCTTCTGCTTGTTCGCCTTGATCTCCTCGCTGATCAGGTCGTACTTCTCCGACTGCTCCGGCGTCAGGGCCGTCTTGATCTTGGCGACCGTGGCCGTGCGCAGCTCTTCCACCTTGGCCTGGATCTGCTTCGGCGTCAGGTTCTCGTCCTGCCGGATCTCCTTCAGCGCCGCATACTCGTCCTTGAGCATCGGCCGGATCTCCTTCTGCTGGGCGGCGGTCAGCTTCAGTCCCTTGGCGAGGCGTTTCAGCTGCACCTCCGGCGCCGGCATCATCCGCTCCTTGGCGCCCCGCTCCTTGACCGTTTTCGCCACCGTCTTCTCCTTGACCGCCTGCTCGCCGGTCTCGGCCAGGGCAAGGGATGCTACCCCCCACGACATCGCTGCCACCAGAGATGCTGCCAGTATCCTTTTCATACCCCCTCCTCGTTCGTTTGTTATCCGCTGAACCTGCTCTCCCACAACGGTTCGACTCTCTCCATGACAACCCCGTGATCCGGATTCGCCCCCAGGTGCAGGAGGGTCCGGAACACCAGCTCGGCCTTTTCAGGGTGGCCGAGTTCCTCGGCGATCCCGGCGGCGGTATACCCTTTGCCGGGGGTGGCGCGCAGCAGGGCGACAATGCTTTTCTGCAGCGAGAGCACCTGTCCGGCAGCCTTCTTCCCCGCCTCGACCCCGGGCTGGTGATAGGCATTGATCCCCACCAGCGAGGCGTAGAACCCCACCGCCCGTTCGTAGAGGGCGATCAGCACCCCAACGGTGAAGGGGTCGAGCCGCTCCACGGTGATGGTGAGCGACTCGCGCCCCGCCTCGCTCAGGGCCTCCCGGGTCCCCTGGAGGAAACCGGCCAGGTAGTCGCCGCTGGTAACCCCCGGTTCCACCGCCAGGGAGGGTCCCTGCCGGTCCCGGAGGACCTCGATGAAGGTGACGAAGAAGTTGTTCACCCCCTCGCGGAGCTGCTGCACGTAGGCGTGCTGATCGGTGGCCCCCTTGTTGCCGTACACCGACAGCCCCTGGTTCACGGTCCGGCCGCCAAGGTCCTTCTCCTTGCCGATGGACTCCATGATCAGCTGCTGGAGGTAGCGGGAGAAGAGGAGCAGCCGGTCCTTGTAGGGGAGGACGACCATGTCCCTGCTACCGACCCCGCCCGTGGCATGGTACCAGGAGAGGGCCAGCAGGGCCGCCGGATTGCGCCGCGTCTCCGGCACCCGGGTAGCAGTATCGCACAGCCGTGCCCCCTCCAGGAGACGGTCGATGTCCACCCCCTGGAGCGCCGCCGGGAGGAGCCCCACCGCCGAGGTCACCGATGTCCTCCCCCCGACCCAGTCCCACATGGGAAAACGGGCCAGCCACCCCTGGGCAAGGGCGGTTTCGTCCAGCTCGCTTCCCCGGCCGGTGACCGCCACGGCAAAACGGCTGAACCGGAGCCCCTGCCGTTCGTAGGCGGCCATCGCTTCCAGCATGCCGTTTCTCGTCTCCTTCGTGCCACCGCTCTTGGAGATGACCACGCAGAGGGTCTCGTCCAGGTCGGTACCGATGGTTGACAGGACCCGGTCCATGCCGTCCGGGTCGGTGTTGTCGAAAAAGTGACACTGCATCCGGTCATTGCTGCCGCCGAGGGCATCGGCAACAAACTGGGGGCCGAGGGCCGATCCGCCGATGCCGACCACCAGGATGCGGCGGAAACGCTTCCCCCCCGGGGAGAGGATGACCCCGCCGTGAATATCGGCGCAGAACTCCTTTACCCCCCGCAGGGTGAACTCTATCTCGGCGGCAATCCCGGCATCGGGGGCCAGCCCGGGAGCCCGCAGCCAGTAATGGCCCACCATCCGTCCCTCGTCCGGGTTGGCGATGGCCCCCTTCTCCAGGTCGGCCATGGCGGCAAAGGCCCGCTGCATGGCCCCCTCCATGGCTGGGAAAAACTCCGCGCCGAAATCCATCCGGCTGATGTCCAGCAGCAAACCTATCTCCTGAGCCGTACAGAGGTACTCCCTGTAACGTTGCCAAGACTGCACCGATGCCATGCACATTCTCCCTCGTGGCCTTGCCTGCCGGCAAATATTAACACAAATTATGATTACTTCAACCTTTAGTCGCCGGGAGGGGCCTCCCCCTCCCCCCTCCCCTCCGATTGACATGGGGATAAAACTTTTCTATACTGCCCCATTCGCGACCGGTCAAGCGACGCACAGGGGTCCCCCCCTCTGCCCGAGGACTCTGCTATGCTCAAAAAATCAGCTCTGCTTCTCGCACTGGTGCTCCCCGCATCCGCTTCGGCTGCCGACATGTCATCACTGCTGCTCAAGGAACTGGCCGACCCCGGCAAGCCCGTCCGTACCGCCGCCAAGCCCGCCGAATACGACCTGCGCCTGGAAAGGTCCCTTGAACTGGCCCACTCCGATGCCGTTGCCGCCGAGGGGAACGACCCCGCCGACACGGATACGGGCTTTCTCGACGAGGCCCTGCCGGAGTCGGACATCCCCCTCACCCTGAACAGCAAGGTCAACTACTTCATCAACTACTTCCAGACCCGGGGGCACAACTCCTTTGCCCGATGGATATCCCGCTCGGAGCGCTATATCCCGATAATGAAGGAGATCCTCCGCAAGGAGGGCCTCCCCGAGGACCTGGTCTACCTGGCGATGATCGAGAGCGGCTTCACCCCCCACGCCATCTCCGTTGCCAGCGCGGTAGGCCCCTGGCAGTTCATGTCGGGGACGGGCAAGCGCTATGCCCTCCGGATCGACGACTGGATCGACGAACGGCGCGACCCGATCAAGTCAACGGTGGCGGCAGCCCTCTACCTGAAGGAGCTGTACGCCCTGTTCAACAATGACTGGTACCTGGCCGCGGCCGGCTACAATGCCGGCGAGAACAAGATCCTCCGCGCCATCAGCATGTACGACACCCGGGATTTCTGGGAGATATCCAAGGGGTCGTACCTCAAGCGGGAGACCAAGGATTACGTCCCCAAGCTCCTTGCCGCGGCCATCATCGCCAAGGAGCCCGCCAAGTACGGTTTCGCCGATGTCGCCTACCTGCCGGCCATGGACCTGGACAGTGTGGAGATCCCGTCCCGGACCGACCTTGACCTTGTCGCCCGGCTGATCGATGTCCCCTACCAGACGCTGAAGGAGCTCAACCCGGAGCTGCGCCGCTGGTGCACCCCCCCCGACTACCCGGGGTACCGGCTCAAGCTGCCGAAGGGGAAGAAGGATCTGCTCCTGGCCGAGTATGCCAAGATCCCGGAAGAGCAGCGCTACACCGAACGGATCACCTATAGCCGCTACCGGGCACAGAAGCGGGACACCCTCGTCACCATTGCCAGAAGGTTCGGCACCACCACGGAAAAGCTGGCGGAGCTGAACAAGCTGAAGCCGAAGGCAAAACTGCGCGGCAGGAACCTGGTCGTCCCGGTTCTGCTGGCCGCGGCACCCCAGCAGCCGAAACCGGCGGAGGCGAAGAACGAACCAGCCCCCCAACAAACGGAGAAAAAAGAGCTCGCCACGTACTACACCGTCAGGAAGGGGGACACCCTGTACTCCCTTGCCAAGCGGTTCAAGGTCACCACCGCGATCCTCTCGGCATGGAACAACCTGACGGAAAAAGTCGCCCTCAGGCCGGGCAAACGGATCATTGTCGCCAAGTACTCTGCCGGAGAAAACGGCTGACTCCCACTCCAACCAAACAGGGAAGGATTCCGCAGCATGTATAACATCATCATTTCAGCCATACTGGCACTTCTGACCTACGCCATCCTCTCCTTCGCCGCCCACCTCACCTGGTGGATCGCCTTCATCGCAGCCGTGGCCGTCATGCTCACCTCCTTCGTGATCATCTCCCGCATCATCATGAAGAAGGTGGAAGCGATCCTGTCCGGGGCGATGAAGGATCTCCAAACCCAGAGGGTGACCAGCAAGGAGATGCAGGTCCAGCTCGTGGACCGGGCGATCAAGGAGCTGCACGAGGCCCTCAGGTACGAGAAGTGGCAGATGTACGTCGGCGGACAGGTCAATGCCTCCATCGGCATGCTGTACTACATCAAGCGTGACTTCAACGGCGCCTTCCCCTACCTGCAGAAGGGATTCTTCAAGAACTGGGTCACCATGGGGATGCTCGGCGTCTACTACCTGAAGAAGAACAAGCATGAGAAGATGAAGGAGACCTTCGAGAAAGCCGTTCTCGGCAGCCCGAAGGAGTCGCTCCTCTGGGCGCTCTATGCCTACTGCCTCTGCGAGGGGGGGAGCACCGACAAGGCCCGGGAGGTTCTGGAGCGCGGCCTGAAGAAGATCCCGGGCGACGAAAACCTGGCGGACAACCTCTCCCTCCTCAAGGAGGGGAAGAAGATGAAGATGACCGGCTACGGCGACATGTGGTACCAGTTCCACCTGGAGAGCGCGGCCACCATCCAGAAGCAGCAGATGGCCGCCATGACCGGCGGCATGCGGCGCAAGGTCGTCAGACGATGAGCCGGACCCTGCAGCTGAAGGCCCCGGCCAAGGTCAACTTCAGGCTTGACGTCCTCCGCCGCCGCCCCGACGGCTACCATGACCTGCGCATGCTGATGCAGCGCATCGATCTCTGCGACGACCTGGAAATCGCCCTGGTCGACACCCCGGGTATCACGGTCAGGTGCGACGGCGCGGACCTCCCCGAGGACGAGGGGAACCTGGTCTGGCGCGCTGCCGCCGCCCTGCTGTCTCTGGCCCGGGAACAGGTGGGGGTCAGCATCAGCCTGACCAAGAAGATCCCCGTTGCCGCCGGGCTCGGCGGGGGGAGCAGCGACGCCGCTGCCACACTCATGGGGCTGAACAGCCTGCTCGGCCTGGGGCTCGACGAGACAGCCCTGATGAACATCGGCGTAAAACTGGGCGCGGACGTCCCCTTCTTCATCTTCGGGAAGCCGGCGGTGGCCACGGGGATCGGCGAGGAACTCGCCCCCCTGGAAAGGATGCCCCCTCTCTGGCTGCTCCTCGTGAATCCCGGGGTACCGGTCTCCACGGCGTGGGTGTACCGAAATTTAGGGTTGACAACGGATAAAGTCGCGGCTAAACTTCCGGTTCTCTATACGTCGGCTGATGATGTTTGCGCCATCCTGGCAAACGATCTTGAAGCAGTTACCCTGAAGAAATTCCCCGTCATTCAAGAAATCAAGGATCAGCTGATGGCCGCCGGCGCCCGCGGTGCCCTGATGTCGGGGAGCGGTCCGACAGTTTTTGCCGTGTTTGCCGACGAAGGTCCGGCACGACGGGCCGCTGAAAGCATCGGGGAGCGGGGATGGTTCACCGCCGTTGTCCCCACCATCTAGAGCAGATCACAAGCGCCGGACAGCTCCGGCTTTAATGGGGTGTCGCCAAGCGGTAAGGCACCGGATTTTGATTCCGGCATTCCCAGGTTCGAATCCTGGCACCCCAGCCACTTAAATAAAGGGCGGCCTGTGCCGCCCTTACAAGTTGGTACCAGACATGGAAAACAGAATCAGGATTTTCAGCGGTAACTCCAACCCCTCCCTGGCGGAAAAGATCTGCCAGAACCTCAACATCCCCCTCGGCAAAGCCAAGGTCCGCACCTTTTCCGACGGCGAGATCATGGTCGAGATCGGCGAGAACGTGCGCGGCCGGGATATCTACATCATCCAGTCGACCTGCGCACCGACCAACAACAACCTGATGGAGCTTCTCATCATCATGGACGCCCTCCGCAGGGCCTCCGCAGCGACCATCACCGCCGTCATCCCCTACTACGGCTATGCCCGCCAGGACCGGAAGGCGGCCCCCCGCACCCCCATCACCTCCAAGCTGGTGGCCGACCTCATCACCACCGCGGGTGCCGACCGGGTCGTCACCATCGACCTTCACGCAGGACAGATCCAGGGATTCTTCAACATCCCCGTCGACAACCTGTATGCAGCGCCGGTCATCCTGGAGCACCTGAAGAACAAGTTCAACGGCGAAGAGATCGTCATGGTCTCCCCCGACGCCGGCGGCACCGAGAGGGCCCGTGCCTTTGCCAAGAGGCTCGGCTGCACCCTGGCGGTCATCGACAAGAGGCGGACGGGCCCCAACGTCGCCGAGGTCATGCACCTGATCGGCGATGTCAAGGACAAGGTGGCCATTATCCTCGACGACATGATCGATACCGCCGGCACCCTCACCCAGGCAGCCGGTGCCCTGAAGAATCACGGGGCCAAGCGTATCTATGCCTGCGCTTCCCACGGCGTCCTCTCCGGTCCGGCAATCGACCGGATCAACGACTCCACCATTGAAGAGGTGCTGATCACGGATACGATCCCCCTCCCCCAGTGCGACAAGGATTACAGCAAGATCAAGGTATTGACCGTTGCAGAACTGCTCGCCGAGGCGATCCGCCGCATCCACGAGGACGAATCGGTAAGCTCTCTATTCGTGTAACCGACAGCGACGATAAAACTTATCCAGTATAGATGGAGGACATCATGGAAACCAAAGCACTTAACATTCAACTTCGTAACGAGACCGGCAAGGGGATCAGTCGCCAGCTGCGTCGTGAAGGCCGTCTTCCCGGCGTTGTCTATGGCAAGGGTATCGAGCCGACCGCCATCAGCCTCGACCAGCGCGAGCTGGAAAAACTCCTCGTGGGTGACGGTGCCATGAACGCCCTCATCACCCTCAATGGCGGGGAAGGGCTTAACGGCTCGGTGGTGATCGTGGCCGACCTGACTGTCGAGCCGCTCAAGGGGACCCCCAAGCATGTGGACCTCCACAAGATTAACATGGACGAGAAGGTCCGCGTCGAAGTCGGCATCAAGCTGAAAGGGACGGCCAAGGGTGTCAAGGACGGCGGTCTCCTCGACTTCGTCAAGCACACCATCGAAATCGAGTGCCTCCCCGCGCTCATCCCCGCACACATCGACGTGGACATCACCGGCCTGACCATCGGCCACTCCATCCATGTGTCCGACCTGCAGCTCCCCCCGAACCTCCGCCTCCTGGATGACCCCAAGGCATCCGTGGTCAGCGTCCTCGGCAAGACGAAGGAAGAGGCTCCTGCCGAAGCCTGATCCGCCCCTCCGTCGGGTTGAGCACAGACAGACATATGGCTACCAAACTCATAGTGGGGCTGGGCAATCCCGGCCCCAAGTATTTATGGACCCGCCACAACGCGGGTTTCATAGTTTTGGACCGGTTCGCACACCTCAACGGCATACCTGTCACCATGAAAAACTTCTCCGGTCTGTACGGCGAGGGGAACTGGCAGGGGAACCGCCTCCTCCTCCTCAAACCCCAGACTTTCATGAACCTCTCGGGACGCTCCGTTGCCGAAGCGCTCAGGTTCCACAAGCTCACGCCTGCCGACCTGATCATCATCCACGACGATCTCGACATCCCCTTCGGCCAGATCAAGCTGAAGGACGGCGGGGGGCACGGCGGGCACAACGGACTCCGCTCGCTGCACCAGGAACTGGGGACAAACCACTATCCGCGTCTGCGCGTCGGCATCGGACGGCCGGTGCATGGCGACATGGCTGATTACGTCCTGAACAACTTCGCCAAAGACGAGATGAACGCCCTCCCCCGGCTGGTGGACGGTATCGTCGACGGTCTGGAGATGTTCATCCGCGAAGGCCTGCCGAAAACAATGAGTCTCTACAACAACCGGGACCTGCTTGCCTGAGGCGGGCCCGACAAAGGAACAATAATCATGGGTTTCAATTGCGGCATCGTCGGCCTCCCCAACGTGGGGAAATCGACCATTTTCAACGCCCTGACCGCGGCTGGCGCCGAGTCTGCCAACTACCCCTTCTGCACCATCGACCCCAACGTCGGTATCGTCCAGGTGCCTGACCCCCGCCTGCAGCAACTGGCGGCCATCGTCATCCCGGAGCGGATCCTGCCGACCACCATCGAATTCGTCGACATAGCCGGGCTGGTCAAGGGGGCGAGCCAGGGAGAGGGGCTGGGGAACAAGTTTCTCGGCCACATCAGGGCGGTGGATGCCATTGTCCATGTCGTCCGCTGCTTCGACGACGAAAACGTGGTCCACGTGGACGGCAGCGTCAACCCCCAGCGGGACATCGAGGTCATCCAGCTGGAACTGGCCCTGGCCGACCTCGACACGGTGGAGAAGAGGATCCTGCGGAGCGAGAAGCTCGCCCGCAGCGGCGACAAGAAAGCCAAGGAGGACGTGGAGTTCTGCCAGCGGCTCAAAAAATCGCTTGAGCAGGGGAAACCCGCCCTCGGCCTGGCCGAGAACGATGACGAGCGCCTCATCCTGCGCGACATGCACCTTCTCACCGACAAGCCGGTACTCTACGTGGCCAATGTCGCCGAGGACGACCTGGAGGGCACGCACCCGTTCGTCGCCCAGGTGGAACAGATCGCCGCCCGGGAAGGTGCCCGGATGGTAACGATCTGCGGGCGCATCGAGGCGGAGATCTCCGAGCTTGAGGGGGAGGAGAAGGCGGAGTTCCTCGCCGGCATGGGTCTCAGCGAATCGGGGCTGGACAGGCTTATCCGCTCCGGTTACGAGCTCCTCGGCCTGATCACCTACTTCACCGCAGGGGTGAAGGAGGTACGTGCCTGGACCATCCCCAAGGGAGCCAAGGCTCCCCAGGCCGCCGGCGTCATCCACAGCGACTTCGAAAAGGGGTTCATCCGCGCAGAGGTCATCGCCTTTGACGACTACATCACAGCCGGCGGCGAATCGGGGGCCAAGGAAAAGGGTCTGATGCGCCTGGAAGGGAAGGAGTACGTCGTCAGGGACGGAGACGTCATGCACTTCAGGTTCAACGTCTAGCCCCCCCGGCGGACGTCGGCAAACAAATCCTTGATTTAGCACACTATCTGTGCTATTAGGGTAAATTTCCTACGAGTGGCCACAGGGGCCGCTTCTCCTTGCTCCGGGTGGGACCGGGGCTATCTGTTTCACGCCAGTGCGTGGAACACACAAACCGTGAGGAGGTTGTAAAGATGAGCAGGATGTACGAGACGATCTACATCGTCAAACCGGACCTGGCAGATGAGGAGAACAAGTCTCTCACCGCCAAGGTCAACGAAGTCGTCGCAAAAATGAATGGTGACGTCAGGAAACTTGAGGATTGGGGTGTTCGCAAACTCGCCTACCCGATCAACAAGATCACCCGTGGCCGCTACATGTATCTCCGCACCGACGGCGATACGGCACTGATCGCAGAACTGGAGCGCCGCCTCCGCCTTGACGACAGGGTAATCCGTTACCAGAGCGTCAAGCTGGAGAAGGAGACTGTGGTTGCTGCACCGGCCAAGCCGGTAGAGGCCGAGGAGAGTGCTTCCGCACCGGAAGCCGCACCCGAAAACGAGTAAACTGACGGAGGGTTATATACCATGAGTGAAGAAAGAAGCACACAGCGCCCGAGCGGGCCGAGGAAGAAGAGACCATTTCAGCGCCGGAAGGTATGCCGTTTCTGCGCCGACAAGCAGGTGACCATCGACTACAAGGATCCGCGCACACTCCGCTACTTCATCACCGAGCGCGGCAAGATCGTTCCCCGCAGGATCTCCGGTAACTGCTCCAAGCACCAGAGGGAGATTACCGAGGCCATCAAGCGCGCACGCAACATCGCCCTGCTGCCGATTGCCGGCAGCCATGTACTTCCGTAACAGGCTGTACGCTTTATGACAGTTCCCGGCAGAGAGCTGCTGCTCGATGCGACCAAGGGGGCGGTCCTTACCCTGGCCCTCTTCCTTGCTTATGTAACATTCCCCCTGGTGGGTCTTGTCCCGGGCATGATTGCCCCGCTGCCCGGGATATACTACCACCTGAAGCGGGGGAGCGCAGCGGGCATCATCACCGTGGTCGTCACACTCCTGGTGCTCTGTGCCATGAACGACCTCTCCGCCGCCCTGCTCTATATCCTGCAGTGCGGCGTACTCTCCCTGCTGCTCCCCTGGTTTTACCACCAGGGGAAGGGAGCGGCCAGAGCGATCACCTACGCGGTCAGCATCAACTTTGTCCTCATGGTCATGCTGACGGTTGGTTATGCCGCGTGGTCGGGGTTCGATCTCCAGGGAAACATTCTCAAGGGGATCGAAACCAGCATCAACCAGGCAGTCGCCGTGTACGAAAAACAGGGGCTCAAGGGTGAGGACCTTCAGACGCTCACCCAGGGGATGCACCAGGCAGGAGCAGTGATCGGCCGGATTTTCCCGTCCCTTCTCCTGGTTGCCCTGGCATCCATCGCAGCCCTCAACATGGCACTGTCGTTCAGGATCGCGGGCAGGTTTCTTCCCGGGCTGCCCCAGCCCGAGAGTTTTTACACCTACCGTAACCCTGAGGCCCTTGTCTGGGTGGTCATTGCAGCCGGTTTTGCCATGCTGCTCCCCTACCCGGACATAACCCGCATTGCCCTTAACCTGCTGATCGTCACCGGTTTCGTCTACTTTCTGCAGGGGCTGGCAGTCACACTCGCTTTTTTCCGGAAGATTGCCGTACCAGGTCTGGTCCGGGTCATCTTCTGGCTGTTTCTGGCATTCCAGCCCTACATGGTGCTGGCGGTTGCCATTATCGGAATTTTCGACATCTGGGGAGACTTCAGGAATCCCCGTGAAAAAAACCTGTAAGCAGGCTGGAGGAAATCATGAAAGTAATTCTGCAAGAAAACCTGGAAAATCTCGGACACATCGGCGATATCGTCAAGGTAGCACCCGGCTACGCACGCAACTACCTCATCCCCAAGGGATACGCCCTTCTCGCCAACGAGAAGAACACCAAGGCCCTTGAGCATGCGAAACGCCAGCTCGAGTACAAGAAGAACAAGGTCCTGGAGCAGGCAAAAGCCGTTGTCGCCAGGATCGAGTCCATCACCCTCAACCTTCTCCACCAGGCCGGTGAAGAGGGGAAACTATTCGGCTCCGTCACCAACATGGAGCTTGCCGAGCAGTTGAAAGCCCAGGGTGTCGAGATCGACCGCAAGAAGATCGTTCTTGCTGACCCGATCAAGCAGCTTGGCGAGTACACCGTTACCGTCAAGGTGCACCCGGAAGTTGTCGCCAATCTCAAGGTTGTTGTCAGCAAGCCGGAGTAACCCCTTGTAGTGCGCAGTTTCTCAAAGGCGACGCGGGACAACCTGCGTCGCCTTTTTGATTGGACTCCCCGGCAGCACGGGATACAGACCGTGTCACCTTAATTCGCGCAAGGAATGGAGCAGCCATGATAAAAATCGATTTCGACAAGATGGGGGGACTCATCCCCGCCATCATCCAGGACCACGAGAGCGGCGACGTCCTCATGGTAGCGTTCATGGACGAAAAGACCCTCAACCTCACCCTCGAGACGGGCAAGACCTGGTTCTTCAGCCGCACCCGCAACAAGTACTGGATGAAGGGAGAGGAGTCGGGCAATACCCAGGAGGTCATCGAGGCCTATACCGACTGCGATGCGGATTCGGTCGTCATCAGGGTGAAGCAGAACGGCCCGGCAGCCTGCCACACCGGCAACCGGAGCTGTTTTTACGTCAAGTGGGAGAACGGCCAGTGGGTGGAGCATTCCAACCCCCTGTTCAATCCCGACGAAGTCTACAAGAAATGAGGAACGCGCCTTTTTCGCAATCTCGGCGTTGAGCTACGGGCCTCCTTGTGCGGCGTAGCGCTGCTACGCCTCCGCGTCGCCCCTTGCTCGCCTTGACCTTGCAAAAAAATCGCATTCCTTCAATAACCAATACAAGGAACTCTCATCATGGCTAATATTCTTAATTTCGGCATTCCGAAGGGGAGCCTGGAAGATGCCACCGTCGATCTGTTCAAGAAGGCTGGCTGGAAAGTAAGCATCTCGTCCCGCAGCTACTTCCCCGGCGTCGACGATGACGAAATGAACTGCAAGCTGATCCGCCCCCAGGAGATGGGGAAATACGTGGAGCGGGGTACCATCGACGTGGGGATCGCCGGTCGCGACTGGATCAGGGAAAACGACTCCGATGTCATCGAAGTCTGCGAAATGGTCTACTCCAAGGTCTCCCGCCGCCCCGTGCGCTGGGTTCTCGTGGTTGCCCAGGATTCGCCGGTACAGAAGCCGGAGGACCTGAAAAACGCGACCATCTCCACCGAACTGGTCGGTTTCACCAAGCGCTATTTTGCCGAGCGGAACATCCCGGTCAACGTTGAGTTTTCCTGGGGGGCAACGGAGGCGAAGGTCGTCGATGGCCTCTGCGACGCCATCGTCGAGGTGACAGAGACCGGCTCGACCATCAGGGCCAACAACCTGCGCATCGTCTGCGACCTGATGCAGTCCGTCCCCGTGATGGTGGCCAACAAGGCTGCCTGGGCAGACCCCTGGAAACGGGCCAAGATAGAGCAGATCGCCACCCTGCTCCGGTCGACCCTGGCTGCCGAAGGGATGGTCGGCATCAAGATGAACGCCCCCGGCGACAGGATCGAGGCGATCACCGCCGTCCTGCCGAGCCAGAAGGCACCCACCGTTGCCCATCTCTACAAGTCTGACTGGGTTTCCATCGAGAGCATCCTGTCGGAAAAGGATGTGCGCAAGATCGTGCCCGAACTGCTCAAGCTCGGCGCCGAAGGGATCGTCGAGTACCCCCTCAACAAGATCATCTGAGCCGCCACCAGGTAAGCCTGAAGCAAAAGAGCGCCCATTCCGGAGAATGTGGCGCTCTTTTCATGTCTGGGCAGATGTAAGTGTGAAGAGGATCAGTGTCCGCTCACCCCCCAGCGGCGGTGGATGCTCTTCTCCAGCGTACCGAACACGAGCCTGTCGGTCACAAGGCCGATCGTTATGATGACCAGCATGGTCGCCACGACCAGGGCCATGTCGTGCAGCTCCCTCCCCATCATCAGCGTCGATCCCAGGCCGGCGCTCACGTAGATCAGCTCCGCGGCCATGAGGGCGCGCCAGGCGAAGGACCAGCCGAGCTTCGCCCCGGTGAGAAGAGACGGCAGGGACGCCGGCAGGATGACGTAAAGGTACCCTTTCCATCCCGTTGCGCCGAGAACCCGCGATGCCCGGATATACAGCCGGGGGATGTTCTTCACCCCGTCCCGGACCGCCAGGATGAGGGCCATGACCGCCCCCATGACCACGACGAACTGCATGGACGCCTCGCTCAATCCGAACCAGAGCACGGCCAGCGGCATCCAGCAGATGCTCGGGAGCGCCTGGAGGCCGAGGGTGAGGGTGCCGAGGGTGTTGTCCAGAAGCTTGATCCTTCCCAGGAGCAGGCCGAGCGGAATGCCGATGAGCAGCGAGACGGAATACCCGACCAGCAGCCGCTTCATGCTGGAGAGGATGGCATGGGTCATGGAGCCATCGGCAATGCTCGACAACAGGGCATCGAGGACCTGTCGCGGCGCCGGAAAGAGCAGTTCGCTCCAGAACCCGGCGGCTGCCAGCAGCTGCCAGACCAGCAGCAGCGCTGTGAAAAAGACGATCCTGGCCCCCGTCTTCTGCAGAAACGCACGCCTCCTGGTCCGCATGCTCTTCCTGACCAGGCTGTCGAGCCACTCCCGGTTGTCCCCCAGCATCTGCTCAGGCATCGCCCACCCCGCTCCCTTCCACTTCGGCCCGCAGATCATCCCTGAGCACCGAGGCTATCCGGACGAGGTCCACGTCTTCCAGATGCCGGTGCCTCGGGAGATCGATCGGGTACTCGCGGCTCACGCACCCTGTGCGCGGCGACATGAGCAGGACCCTGGTCCCCAGGCGGACGGCCTCTCGCACGTTGTGGGTAACAAAGACGATCGTCTTGCCCGTCTCCTCCCAGATGGACTCGATCTCGACGTGGAGCTGGTCGCGGGTCTGGGCATCGAGGGCAGCGAACGGCTCATCCATGAGGAGGATTTCCGGGTTGAGGGCAAGTGCGGCGGCAAGGGCCACCCGCTGACGCATCCCCCCGGAGAGCTCGTGTATCCACGAGGTGGCAAAACTTTCCAGCTTCACCAGCCTGAGCAGCTCCATGGCCCGTTCCTGGCGCTCCTTCTGCGCCACCCCTGCCATCTTCAGGCCGAACGCGACGTTCTGCACCGCGTTGAGCCAGGGGAACAGGGCTGCCTCCTGGAACATGACGACCCGGTCGGGCCCCGGGCCACGCACGGGCGCGCCGTTGACGAGGACAGAGCCATGGTCAGGCATCTCCAGGCCGGCGATAAGGTTCAGCAGGGTCGACTTGCCGCACCCCGAGGCGCCGAGGACACAGAGGAATTCACCCTCGGCAATGGGGAGGGTCATGTTGTTCAGGACCTGCAGCGGACCGGTATCGGTGAGGAACACCTTGGTAACATTGTCGAGAAGTACTTTAGGCATACTCTGCTTCTAACGTCGTGGGAGCTGGGTTAAGCTGAGGGTAACCTATCAGCAAACGGGAGGATGAACAACCTATTTTACCGGTTTCATCCGTTTTCCGGCCAGGACCTGGTTCAGTATGCTCAGATCAAGGACCCCCTCAAGGGGGGCCTTGTCTGACCGGGGGAGGAACCCGAGGTCCCTCGCCCGTGCGGCCGACGTCATGAGTGCCTGTCGTGCCGGATCATAGGTGATGAGAAGGCGGGAAAAGGCATCATTGAGGACCGCGTCGGACATCGGCTTGCGGGTCACCTTGGTGAGCTCCCCGTTCACGAGCTTCCTGGCCTTGCCGGGCTGGGCGTTGATCCACTCCGTCGTCTCCAGGTGGGCTTCCAGTATGCTCCTGACAACCTCCCGGTTGCCGGCGAGAAACTCAGTTCTGACGACCAGCACCGCGGTCGGGAATTTCCCCCCCGGCCAGACGTTGCGCTCGTCAAGGAAGATCTTGCCGCCCGCCTCGTAGATGAGCCGGGACACCCACGGCTCGGGGACCCAGGCAGCGGCAATCTTCTTCTGCATGAAGAGGTCGAGGATCTCCGCGTTTTTCACCGGCATGACCTGCAGGTCGCTGCCGGGTTTCAGCTTCTGCTCCTTCAGCCAGTGACGCAGGGCGATGTCCTGGGTATTGCCGAACTCGGGGGTGGCGATCCTCTTCCCCTTCAGGTCGGCGACACTCCTGATGCCGCCATCCTTCTGCACCACCAGCGACGCTCCGCCGCTGGCCGCCCCGGCGATGATGCGGAGCGCCTTGCCGCCGCTCCTCACGTAGGCGTTCAGGGCGGGGTTGGGGCCGACGTAGGCGACATCGATGGCGCCGGAGAGAAGGGCCTCCATGGCCGTCGGCCCGGCGTTGAACATCTTCCAGTCGACCCTGCCGCCGACCTTCTTTTCGAACGTTCCGTTGGCCTTCCCCACCAGCGCCTGGGCATGGGTGATGTTGGCGAAATACCCGATCCGTACCGGCCCGGCAGCGCTGGCGGAGCAGGGCAGTACGTGCAGCAGGCAGACTACGAGACACGACAGGACGGCAATTCTCATCAGTTCCCCCTGGAATTTGCGTCAAAAAAAAAGGGGCTTCGAAAAGCCCCTTCTGTATGCTGGTACTCGTACGGTTAGAGAACTATCGAATCGGTAGTCTCTACCGTAACACCGACATCGGTGATGGTCAGGGTCATCGGAGTATATGTTCCCTTGATGGTGATGTCGGACTGCAGCCACTGGTTACCCATTCTCACCATCATGCCGGGAGTTCCATTAGTTATGACGCTGGAAATATCGGTTGTTATCTTAATGTAATCATTGTTCGATGCGCCCGGAGGTACTTCTGACCACATCGAGTGGTAGGACGACTTGGTCACGTTGTAGAACGGGCCGGTGCCGCCAAGAACAAACTGGACGCTCGTGCCGAAGGACTTGTCGGCGTCCATGGTCAGAGTACAGGTACCACCCTGGCCGGCACAGTCGCCACCCCAGGTACCGCTCTTCACGCTGTAATTGGGGGAGGCCTTGAGGGTCACGGTGGAACCGGCGAGGAACTTGGCCGACTTGCTGACGTTGTTGATGCCGGCCGTCGTACTCACAACATAGGCGCCGACGTTGGATATCCAGTCACCGGTAACCGTGTAGTAGGTGCCGGCCACATTACTGGAATCGATGGTATGGTTGCCGGTCACGCTCGTAAAGTCGTAGGCGGCGGGGAACCCTTGTGATACGCCGTCAACCTTGACTTCGCAGTTGCCGGAGAGTGCCGTCGACGTGAAGTGACGCCCCTTGGCATTGACCTGCACGGCGCCGGCAGGGGAGATGACGCAGTTCGCATCGTTGGTGGCGGTAATGGTGTAGGGGAACACCGGACCGATGAAGTTGCCGAAGCTGGTCGGCTTTGCCCCGGCGGGGAGGGCGATGGTCCCCGTGACCGAGTTGCTCGCCGTGTCGAAGACGGAGACGGTCTCGCCGGCGGTGGAGGTGTTCATGGTCATGTAAAGCTTGCTGCCGTCCGGGGTGATGGAGATGCCGTACGGACCACCTAAAACCGAGACCGGATAGGGGGCGCCGAGGACGGTATTGGGAGTGGCGGAGGAGTCGATGGCGAAGAGCTTGTCGACGCTGTTGGAAGGGGCATAGACCCTGCTGCCGTCGGGCTTGACCGCCAGGGCAACGTTGCCATTGTCCGTTTTGAGGTTGGTTATGGAATTGTCTGCGAGTTTTATCCCACGGACATCGCCGGTAAGGCTGGAGGCATACAGCATCGTGCCGTCGGGGCTGAGGACGAGGCCCAGGGGCTGGGTGCCATCGAGGGCGATGACCGACGAACGGGTGTAGACATTGTTCGCCTCGTCGAGGGTGACCACGGCGACCTTGCTCGTCGAGGTATTGGCCACATAGGCCTTGTCGCCGGCTGCACTGAGCACGACCCCGCCGGGGTTGCTGACGGTGGTGTCATCGATGGCGACGCGGCCGACTTCGGAGGCTCCGTTGCTGATGTCAATGACGATGAGGGTGTTGCTCAGGTAGCTGGTCACGTAGAGACGCGTTTCCGCGTCATTCACCGCTAAACCGCTAGGGACGTCGGTCCCGAGGCCGATCCTCCTGACGACGGCATTGGTGGCGGCATCGATCACCGTTACCTCGTTGGTATCCTGGAGGCCGACGTAGACGTACTGCCCGGAAGCACCGACCGCGACACCGTAGGCATAGGGATGCACTGACGGCTGGGTGTCCGGCAGGGCAATGGTTGCCTTGACAGTATTGTCCGCAGTATCGATGACCGATACGTTCTTGGTCCCGCTATTGGCCACATATGCAAACGGTGCGGCAGATACTGCATTCGCCGCCGCCAGTACGCAGATGGCAGTCATAAGTGACCCTAATTTCATGTGATCCTCCTCGGGCTAATCGTTTTACGGATAAATCTTTAGACAAACAAGCAATTTTTGCGCCAATCCTTCCAGCTTTCCCGACTTAAGTCAGTACGTAAAAAAGGCCAGCGTTATCAGGTGGTAAGCTCCCCTGCGGCTGGGCAGCCGTCGATCCGATTAAAAAATCAGTTTCCGGTTTTACGCTAAATGACAGAGTAACGTCGGGAGGGGTATCGATTTCACCAGCCGACACCCATGACCTTGACCCCCACCAGGGTCACGTCACCGGCAACGGCACCGCCACGACGATACCGTGGGGAGAAGAGCCCGGTGATGAACCCTGCCCCGTAGCAAACGTGAATGAGAAGATACACGACGGGGAGCTGCCGGACAAGGGCGAAGCTCTCCCGGCGAGTTGCCGCGAGCATGTAGCCGCCGATGATCGCGGCGTAGAGCGCGGCGGGGAGCCGGTACCACCAGGCATGGAAAACCGGCAGGGAGAGCAGGTAGAAGACGAACAGGGACGGAAGCAGCGCCTTTGCATCGACGGCCCGGGTCACCAGGGTCTGTTCGGCCCGCCCCTTGCCGTAGGTGAGCATCTGGCGGACAAATGCCCGCAGGTCCGGACGCTGGCTCCGGGTGACATACATGTCCGGGTCGTGGAGGAGACGATGGCCGTCAGCCAGCAACCGGTCGATCAGCTCGTTCTCCTCGTTGGGGTAGAGCCGTTCGTCGAGCCCCCCGGCCGCGAGGTAGACATCCTTGCGGAACGCGAGATTGCACAGGATGAGTTCCCGGTCATCGGTATCCCGCAGTGTGCCGTGCCGGCGGTAGCGGTTACGGATGGCCCCGCCACCCAATGCCGACGCTAGGGCCCAGGCGACCGCCCGCTGGAACGGCGTGTTGTCCGCCGGGGTGAGTGACGGCCCGCCAACCACGGCAACCGTGCTATCCTGCATATGCCGCTCGATCCGCTCAAGGGCATCGGGCACCGTACAGGAGTCGTCGTCGAGAAAGTAGAGGATATCCCCCGTCGCCATGGCTGCAGCCCGGTTCCGCTGACAGCTGGGCCTGCGCCCTTCGGCAACGATGACCTCGAATTCCGGCGACGCAGGGGTAAGCCGGCGCAGCGCCGCCATGGCCCCTACCTCCCCCCCCGGCTTGACCGGTATGATTATGGAAATCTTCATCGGGTTAAGATTAGCACAGCTCCCCGAAGGGTGACAAGCATTTGGCGCCGATGGCCAATTGCAGCTTGGCAGCCCCCCCGGCTTGGGGGTATCATGCCGGCATCCGACCATGACAGGTTACCGAGATGATACAGTTTCCCGTTTCAGCAGAAAAACAGAAGCAGCTCAGGGAGCGGATGGCGGAACTCGGCATCACCGAAAACGACCTGGAAGAGCGCTTCACCCGCTCCTCCGGCAGCGGCGGCCAGCACGTCAACAAAACCTCGACCTGCGTCCACCTGACCCACAAACCGACCGGCATCGAGGTCAAGTGCATGAAGGAGAGGAGCCAGGGCCTGAACCGGTTCCTGGCCAGACGGGAACTGGCGGAGAAGGTGGCGGAGGCCCGGGGACTGGCCACGCCGCGCACGGAAAAAAGGGACAGGATCCGGCGGAGCAAGGCGCGGCAGAAACGGCGGAGAACAGCACAACAGGAAGAGAGCCCATGAAGATAGCACCCGTTCAGTTACTGGAATTCGACAAGATCCTCGACCGGATTGCCGCGTTTACCCATAGCGACATCTCGGCAGAGAAGGTACTGGCCATCACCCCCCTTGACGCACGGGATGAGATCGAACGCCGTTACGGCCAGGTCGAGGAGATCCGGCAGATGAGCCGCTCGGGGGTCTCGCTTCCCCTCCATGAATTCACCGACATCAGACATGTCCTCGAGCTTGCCAGGCCGGCCGGGGCGGTCCTGGGCCCCCTGGAACTTGCCCGGCTGCTGCCGGTCCTCACGATCGCCGGGGCACTGCGGAGACAGATCGATTACCGGAGCGACATCCCGCTGCTGGCCGATCTCGGGAGGGAGATCGGGGGGTTCCCGGATATCCGGGAGGCCCTGGAGCATGCCATTGCCCCGGACGGCGAGCTGATGGACACGGCATCGGCGCTCCTGTTCGAACTGCGGAGAAAGACGCGGCAGCTGACCGTTCGCGTCCGCAAGCGGCTGGAGGAGATCGTCCGGGAGAGGGAAGTGGCCATCTTCCTGCAGGACGACTTCATCACCCAGCGCAACGGCAGGTGGGTGATCCCGGTCAGGATGGACTCCAAGGGGATGGTCCCGGGGGTGGTCCACGATGTGTCCAACTCAGGGGAAACGGCGTTCATGGAGCCGATCGAGGTGATCGGCATGGTCAACGAACTGGAGAACCTTCACGCCGAGGAGAAGGCGGAACAGATCCGCATCCTGCGGGAGTTCACCTCCTGGGTCAGGAAAGACGCCGACGGCATCCTGGCGGACTTCGACGGCATCGTCGCCTTCGACCTCCTCAACGCCATCGCCTCCTTCGCCGACCTGCTCGGTGCGAGCCCCCCCCGGCTCAGCGACGACCTGCGGATCCATATCCGCGGGGGACGCCATCCCCTGCTGCTCCTCATGCAGCGCGAGCGCGGCGGCAGGGAGGTGGTCCCCCTCGACCTCGCCCTCGGCGGGGAGAACGACAGCCAGGTGCTCCTCATCACCGGCCCGAACACCGGAGGGAAGACCATTGCCATCAAGAGCGCCGGACTGCTCATGCTCATGGCCCAGGCGGGAATCCCGGTCCCCGCCGACAGGGATTCGCTCTTCCCTGTCTCCGCCACCCTCCTGGCCGACATCGGTGACGAGCAGTCCATCGAGGAGAGCCTCTCCACCTTCTCCGCCCACATCAGCAAGATCGCCGGCATCCTCCGCCACACCGGCGGCCGGGCCCTCGTGCTGCTCGACGAACTGGGCACCGGGACCGATCCCTCCCAGGGAGCGGCCCTGGCATGCGGCATTCTCGCCGATCTCAGGGAGAAGGGGCACCTGGTGCTCGCCACGACCCACCTGATCGACATCGTTGCCTTCGTGCAGCGGACCGAAGGGATGGTCAACGGCGCCATGGAGTTCGACCGCTCAACCCTGACACCGGGCTACCGCCTGACCATCGGCGAACCGGGGCAGTCCCATGCCCTGGACATTGCCCGACGCTGCGGCCTGCCCGAGGGGGTCCTTGCCACTGCCGAACTGATGGTGGGGCGAATGGAGTCAGACTTTCACGCCCTGCTCCACGACCTGAAAGAACAGCGCCACCGCCACGAACAGCTGCTGAAGGAGCTGGACCGGCGGGAAAGGGAGCTTGCCGCACGGGAGGTGACCATGGCCGCCGGCATCAGGGAAGCCGAGGCCAGGGTCAGGGAAGCACGGACGAAGGGGCTCCAGGAGTCAAAAGAGCTGGTTCAGGCGGCGCGAAAAGAGATCAACGCCATCCTCGAAGAGGCACGGAAGGAAAAGGGGAGGACATCGGTCAGGAAGCTGGCCGAGGTTGAGGAGCAGCTGGAGAGTGCGCTGCGCGAGGCCAGCGGGACGCAGGTGCTGGCACCCGAGGCGATCCGGGCCGGCAGCCTGGTCTACGTGAGGGCGCTCGGCACCGATGCCACGGTGCTGAACCTGGACCGCCGGCATGAGCGCCTGCGGGTGAAAGCGGGGGCCATCGAGGTCGACATCCCCTTCAGCGGGGTGGAACAGCCCCGGGGGAGGAAACAGCCGGGGAAGGGAAAACCGGAGGGGAAGCGGTTTACCACCGTGGATGCCGGCGGCACGGATGACAGCCGGGAGCTGAACCTCATCGGCACCAGGGTGGAGGAGGCCATCGCCCTGGTCGACAAGTTTCTCGACCAGGTGGCGCTCAACGGCTGGCCGGAGGTGAGAATCATCCATGGCAAAGGGACCGGCAACCTGATGCGCGGTATCCGGGAATACCTCGCCCGGCACCCCCAGGTGGCGGGCTTCCGTTCCGGGGAGCCCTACGAGGGGGGGGAAGGGGCGACGGTCGTGACGATGCGCTGAACCGCCGGGGAGGATATCCGGCCACCGCTCCGTGCCCCCTCCCCGGCGTAACGTCCGCGCCCCTTACCTGGCCGGCGCCGGCTGCCCGGCCGGGAGAGCCTTGGCCGCGGCGATCTCCTGCTTCAGCTTCTCTACCGCCTGCACCCCTTCGACCCTGAACGCGCTCTGGGGATAGGCGGCCAGGAACTCCTCGAACTGCCTGAGGGCCTGCTCGCTCTCCCCCTTCATCCGGCAGGAGACGGCACGATTGAACGTCTGCAGCTCCTCCTCTGCCATCTCCACCGGCTTCTCCTTCCCCTTCCAGTAGATATCGGCCGAATCGTCGCTCTTCGCGCCGCGGACCCCCCCCACGGCAGTGGTCGTGGCGCTCTTCTTCACCGGGGCAAGCTTCTCCAGCTTGCTCGCCAGCTTTTCCCAGAAGGCATCTTTCTTGGCCGCCTCTTCTCCGTGGGCCACCGTGGCAGCCAGCAGCAGTGTGCAGACAATCATCGCTCTCTTTTTCATCGTTCAAACCTCCCGTTTCCGTCCTGATATGATGTGCGCCGCACGTTACATGCTTCCCAGAAGCTCGACCGCAATGCTGCGATGCTTCTTGACCAGGGCAGGATCCTTCCGCGTGGCCGACCTGAAAACCTCCGTGGCCTTCTCCCTGTTATCGAGCTTCAGGTAACAGAGGGCAAGGTTCACGAGGATGTACGGGTCGTCAGGATCCAGCCTGGCCGCCTTTTCGTAGGCAATCCTGGCAGCGGGGTAGTCGCCCCTGAGATAATGGAGATTGGCCAGGTTGTTCATGACCTCGGCACTCCCCGGCAGCAGGGTCTCGGCCCGTTCCAGGAACCCGCGCGCCTCGTCCAGCTCCCCCGCTTCGCCGTAGAGGATGCCGAGCTGGTGGTAGGCATGGCCGTCATCTGGATTCCGGTTGAGCTGGGCAAAATACCTGCTGCCGGCATGCTTCAGGGTCAGCTTGTTGATCTTGGCGGCTTCGTTGCCGTAGCGCTTGTCCACGTCGGCCCGCCTGGCCACCGGTGCCCGCCACTCGGCCGGGGGGAGCGTTGCCGGCTTGTACCGCCCCCATGCCTGGCCCAGGTCGGTGACCTCCACCCCTTTTGCCCGCCACTCGTAATACCCCTTGCTCCCCGCTTCCCATGCCTTCATGAACGGCGCCCCCACCAGGGTCAGCTCGACGGGGGCCCAGACCGTCCCGTCATGGATGGCAAACATCCCGTTCATGGTCGAGTCACCCAGTTCGCTGACCTGGCCCACGGCAAACATCATGAAGAGGTGGTCCGGGGTACCGAGGAGCATGGTCCGGATGCCGAGCCCCTCCAGGGCGGCGGCGTAGAGGACCACCAGGTCGGTGCAGACCCCCGAATTGCGTTTCAGGGTCTCCCGGGGATACTGGATGTAATCGACGAAACTGGTTTTACCTTCCACGACCTGGTAGGGGTTGTTGGGATGCTTCAGGTAGGTCATCCCCATGTAGCCGAGGTAATCGTAGATGGCCGCTGCGTACACGAGGGGGGAGCCGATGTCGGCATACTGGGTCACGACGGCCCTGGTGAATTCGAGGACGACCGGGTCCTTGGAGGTGACGAAGGTGGCGACCCGGTCCTTGTTGACCCACATCATCCGGTGCTTTTCATAGAGGTTGATGGTGTTGTTCCGGGAAAAGCTGTGCTGCTTCTGGTTTTCGTAGAAGGTTGCCCGCAACTCGGTCTGTACCGGCGTATCTTCGGTTACGTCGAGTATCTTGTTGTTGAAGACCGCCTTCAGGGTGATCTCCCTGCTCTGCCGCGGCGGCAGGTCCCGCACCTCCTGCTCGGTGGGGAAGTCCATGAACTCCTTGAGCGCAAAGGAGAGCTTGAGGGAACCGATCACATCCCGGGTGTTGTTGGTCAGGCGGACCCTGCCGATCCCTTCGTTTTCGTAAATCTTGTAGGTATTGGAAAAGATGTCCTCCATCTCCAGGATGTCGATTTCGAGGGGGGGCTTGGTGGCGATGAGGGTATGGGCATCCACCGGGACCCGTTCGCTCTCCACCCCGTCGATGCTTACCGCGCTGACCAGGTAGGTGTAGTCGGCATCGGGCTCCAGCCCCCCTTCGGAAAAGGACGTCTCCTTCGTGGTGGCCAGCAGGAGCGGCGGCACATCCTCCTCGTCGCTCTCCCGGTAGACCGCATAATGGTCGATGTAGCTCTGCATCCCCGACTGCCAGGTCAGGTCGACCGACCACTCCTGGCTCGTTGCCTCGAGATTGCCGGGTGGAGGAGGGGTGAATTTCGCCGGGACGGCAGAGGCGCTTTCGAGGGAGATGCTTTCGTTCCCGCCGCGGACAACGGCGCTTACCCTGTAGGAGTAGCCCGTCGCCGGAAGGACGTTGGTATCGCGGTACGAGGTGCCCGTAACCACGGCAATCTCCTTGTACTCCCTGCCCCCTCCCGGAGAACGGAAGACCCGGTATGACGCGACGAAGGGATCATCACCTCCCCGCCACGACAGGTCGACGACCCGCATCCCCCCCGTGGCGCGCAGCTCCGACGGAGGATTGGGGGTGTATATGGTGCCGAACTCCTGGAGCCTCCCGTTACCCGGGTCGGACACGAGAAAGTTCGTGTCGTCGAGGGGCTTCAGGGAGACCGGCTTTTTGAAGTCCCCCTTGCCCCGCCCCTTGGCGCCGAACTCCCGCGTGACGTCACCCCGGGAGGAGAAGACCTTGACACTGGTCGATCCGGCGTCCAGCACCAGCACCTCGTTACCCATGACGGCGATGCTGACGGGGTTCTCCAGGAGCTCCTTTCCGGACAGCCTGCCGCCGAACTCCCGAAGGACCACTCCGTTCGGGGCCAGGACGACTATTTCGTTCCGGGAACCAAGGAGCACGTAGAGGTTACCCTTGCTGTCCAGGTCCAGGGAGACGGGCCGCTCCAGCAGGCGGTCTCCCCCCGCCCGGGTGAGGGCGGCCACGAACACCCCGTCACCGCTGAACACCTGGACACGGTCGTTCCCCGTATCCGCCACGTAGATCATGCCATCCCTGCCGATGCGGATGTCGCTCGGCCGGGAGAAGTACCCTTCACGGCTGCCGGAGGCACCGACTTTCTGGATGATGGTGCCGTCACCATCGAGTTTCAGCAGCTGGCTCTCCTCCCTGTCCAGGATCCAGGGGAACCCGTGCCCATCCACATCGACCGCGACCGGCACTCTTCCGACCAGCCTGATCGCCTTCTCAACCTGGCCGGAACGGATCATCAGCAGGGAGTTGTCCTCCCCGTCGATGCCGTAGATGCGGCCATGCTTCCGGTCATAGGCGATCTTCCCTCGGAATTTCGGGGGCACCGGCACGGGGGGGGT
>CALMBF010000147.1 GCA_937860145.1 uncultured Geobacter sp. | reverse complement strand
TTCGCCCGCGCATACCAGGAGTAGTTTTGGCCGTTGACCAGCGGTGTGGACTGGGGAATGCTGCAGGTCCCGGTGTTGTCGGGACACCCCGCTTCCGCCGGCGTGAACCATATCGTGTCGGTGCTGGCATTGGCCGAGTTGGACCACAAGCGCACGCTATAGCCCGTTGCACCTGTTACTGCATTGAAGGTGTAGGCCGGCGTGGTGGTGCTGATGGTGCCCGACGGCGACACCAACGTGGGGGCTGCCGGTAGAATCGCAACCGCGAAGCTCTTGTAAGTGCTCAATGGGCCATTGCCCCCCGCGTTTTTCGCCCGCGCATACCAGGAGTAGTTTTGGCCGTTGACCAGCGGTGTGGACTGGGGAATGCTGCAGGTCCCGGTGTTGTCGGGACACCCCGCTTCCGCCGGCGTGAACCATATCGTGTCGGTGCTGGCATTGGCTGAGTTGGACCACAACCGGACACTGTATCCCGTTGCACCTGCCACCGCGGTGAAGGTATAGGTCGGCGTGGTGGTGCTGATGGTGCCCGACGGCGACACCAACGCGGGGGCTGCCGGTAGAATCGCTACCGCGAAGCTCTTGTAAGTGCTCAATGGGCCATTGCCCCCCGCGTTCTTCGCCCGCGCATACCAGGAGTAGTTTTGGCCGTTGACCAGCGGTGTGGACTGGGGAATGCTGCAGGTCCCGGTGTTGTCGGGACACCCCGCTTCCGCCGGCGTGAACCATATCGTGTCGGTGCTGGCATTGGCCGAGTTGGACCACAAGCGCACGCTATAGCCCGTTGCACCTGTTACTGCATTGAAGGTGTAAGTCGGCGCTGTGTCCCCTATGATTCCGGAGGGGCTTACCAGGATCGGAGCTGCAGGAAGAGCTGTAAACTCCGCCGTCACCTCCTTCGCCCCATCCATCGTTACCTGGCATGCGCCGCTTCCCGAGCAGGCACCACCCCACTTGATAAAGCCGGAATCGGGGTCGGGAGTGGCGGTAACCTTCACTAGCTTGCCGCCATCGAAGAGGTTTTCGCCGCTGGTTACGCTCGGGACGAGGTAGATCAGGGCAGGATCGGTGGCAACCGTCCCCTTGCCGGTGCCGAGCTTGGTTACGGTCAGTTTGTACTGCACGGGTGTGTAGCTGAAGTTGAAGTACAACGTTCCGCCCATATTGCCGTAGGACGACACCATGAAGTAGTAGGAGGTGCCCGCAGTGACGTTCAGGGTGACGAACGACTGGAGGCCGTTGTTGTCATCGTTGCACGCCTGGCTGGTGAAGGCGCCGCAGCTGCCGTTGAAGGCCGTCACGATGGTGTCGTAGGTGCTGCCGAAGGTGTTGACCGTGACGCTCCCCGTCGCCGGGGCGGTGAATCGGTACCAGACCGACTTGTACTTGCTGCCGTTGCCGCAGGTGGCATTCGGTTCGCTTGTACCTGCGGTGGCCGCCGAGATGTCGATGCTCTGGGCGTACGTGGTGCCGGTGATCTCGATGGCACTGCCGCAGTTGTCGTTGGGGGGCGGCTGGGCGAAGGTAACCGCGATGATGTGGGTGCCGCTGACGTTGGAAAAGGTGTAACTGGTCACCGGCCCGACCGACAGACCGTTCACGAGCACGTCTGCCACCACGTAGCCGGGAGCCGGGGTGATGGTGAACTGCTGGTCGGCATGGGGGACGACCTTCACGTCTCCCGCCGGGGTGATCGAACCACCGGGGCCGGCTGTCGCCGTGATGGTGTAGCGAAGGTTGGGGGGTGACGCAAGCTCAATCTGCTTGCCGATGATGGTGTCGGTGAAGTTGACCGGGCCATAGACCGTGCCGTCGTTCTGGTCGCAGGTGGCAAGAGTCGCATTTGCGATGCCGGGATACGGGTTGAAGCCAGTCCCGTTGGTCACGAAGTAGTAGACGCCGTCGATCCTGAGGTAGTCGCCGGTGGCCACCGGGCCGTGGGTGAGGCTCGACCACTGGACCACATCCCAGTTGGCCGGAGTGGTCTGGGTGTAACCGGTCACGGTCCAGCCGTTAGCGGGCAGACTGGCGTTAGCAATCTCCAGGGCATAGCCGTAGCGGCCGGCAGTGCTCACGAGGCGCACATAATAGGTGCCGCCGCTGGTGGCGGTGAAGCTCATCTGCGACCCGATCCCAGGTACGACCGGCAGTGGGGTGCCGGATGCGTCGTACAGCTCGACGAACATGGAGTTCGGCATCCGGCTGTCGTAGTTGACCCGAACCCGTACCGTCTGGTTCGCAGCCAGATCGAAGCGGTACCAGTCCTCGCCGTTAGCCGTCGCATCGAGGATTCCGGTGGTGACGCTGTCGAGGGCCAGAGGAGTAGCCAGTGCAAGCGACTCGTTGCCCAGTGCGGGCGCACCGCACGGGGCGCTGATGCCAAGGCGGTATATCTGCTCAAAGCCGGCCGAGGCCCCGAAGACGACGTCGCCGCAGTTGTTGATTGCCGGGGCGTAGTGGCTGCCGGCCGGAAGGCTGAAGGTCAGTTGCCCCCTTAAGGTAGAGAAGAGCCGGTTCATGCCGGTCGAGTATTCGGACCATACGATCTCCCCTCCGTTGTTCATGACCATACCCATATGATCGTGATCGTCGCTGGTGACCCGTACCGGGGTGGTTGCTCCTGCGGTGAGGCTGAAAACCTGGTTGCGCATGGTGTCTGGGTCCCACTGGGTCCAGGCGATGTCGCCGCGGCTGGTGATGGAGGGTGAGTCATGGTAGAAGCTGTCGAAGGTCAACTGGCCCCGCTTGCTGGAGTAGACCTGGTTGAAGCCGCTGATGGCGTCCGTGGCGATCCAGACCACTTCTCCCTGGTCGCTGATGCCACCGAGCATGAAACCGTAGGAGGTGTTGCTGGCAAGGATCACCGGCTGACCGGCGACGATTCCCCTGAGTGTAAAGGTGCTCCCAACCATTGGGTCATAGCTGTTTTCCGACCAGACGACGTCCCCCAGGTTGTTGATCACCGCGCCGAAATGGTAGGCGCTGTCGTAGGTCAGCTGGCCGCGCATGTTGGAAAAAATCTGACCGTAGCCGCCGACGATCTCGGTCCAGACAATCTCACCCAGGTCGTTGATGGCCGGTTCGTACTGGGCATTGCTGCTGGCGGCAATAGGCTCCGGGCAGTTCGCGGAACCGCACGACATGACACTTTGACCTGTGGCGAGCCCATAGGCGAACCGGCCGCTACTGGCAGTGAGTCGCAGGTAGTAAGTGCCGGCCACGGGGGCCGTGAAGCTCAGCTGACCTGGCATGGGGTACTGGACCGGCAGCAGGCTGCCGCCGTTATCGTAGAGTTCAATGGTCAGCATGTTGGGGGGGCGGGTGTCGTAGTTCGCCCGCACATACACCGTCTGGCCGGCCTGCAGGTCGAACCGGTACCAGTCCACCGCATTGCCGGCAGCATCGATGATAGCGGTAACGGTGCTGCCGAGGATGACCGGGGTCGCCCCGCTCAGGCTGTCGTTGTCACGGGATGCGGCACCGCAGGGGGCATTGGCTCCGAGCAGGTAGACCTTTTCGGGACCGTTGCCGGTGGCCATGAAGGCAACGTCCCCGCAGTTGTTGGCAGCCGGAGCTCGGTGGTCGCCGGCCGGCAGGCTGAAGGTGAGCTGGCCGCGGGTGGTGGAGAAAAGCCGGTTGTTGTTGACGCTGTACTCGGACCAGATGACCTCGCCGTTGTTCGTGGCGAGATCGAAATGCTCGTGACTGTCGCTGGTCACCTGGGAGGGGACGGTCGCACCGGCTGCCAGCTTGTAGATCTGGGTGCGGGAGGTAACGGGATCCCACTGGTTCCAGACAACATCACCCTGGCTGTTGATGGAGGGGGAGTCGTGAGGAGCGGGGTCGGAGGTCAACTGGCCGCGTGAGCTGGAGTAGACCTGGGTGCTGCCGTTGTCGAACTGGTTCCAGACCACTTCACCCTTGTCGCTGATGCCGCCGACCCAATAATTGTACTGTGTGCTGCTTGCCAGTTGTACAGGTTGCCCGGCGATGATCCCCTTGATCGCGTAAGAGTAACTTCCGTTCCAGGCATATTCCGACCAGACGATGTCTCCCAGGTTGTTGATGGCTGGAGCGTAATGCTCGACGCTGTCGAAGGTCAGCTGGCCGCGGGTATTGGAGAATATCTGCCGGTACCCGTTGACAAACTCGGCCCAGACAACTTCGCCCAGGTCGTTGACCGCTGGCTCGCTCTGAGGATTGATGCTGGAGGTGACCGGTTCCGGGCAGGCATCGGCGCCGCAGGAGGCGGTGTTCCGGTTAATGGAGAGGCTGTAGCCGAAACGGCCGGAGGTGGTCTTCACCTTGACAGAGTAGGTGCCGGTCACGGGGGCCGTGAAGCTCAGCTGACCTGGCATGGGGTACTGGACCGGCAGCAGGCTGCCGCCGTTATCGTAGAGTTCAATGGTCAGCATGTTGGGGGGGCGGGTGTCGTAGTTCGCCCGCACATACACCGTCTGGCCGGCCTGCAGGTCGAACCGGTACCAGTCCACCGCATTGCCGGCAGCATCGATGATAGCGGTAACGGTGCTGCCGAGGATGACCGGGGTCGCCCCGCTCAGGCTGTCGTTGTCACGGGATGCGGCACCGCAGGGGGCATTGGCTCCGAGCAGGTAGACCTTTTCGGGACCGTTGCCGGTGGCCATGAAGGCAACGTCCCCGCAGTTGTTGGCAGCCGGAGCTCGGTGGTCGCCGGCCGGCAGGCTGAAGGTGAGCTGGCCGCGGGTGGTGGAGAAAAGCCGGTTGTTGTTGACGCTGTACTCGGACCAGATGACCTCGCCGTTGTTCGTGGCGAGATCGAAATGCTCGTGACTGTCGCTGGTCACCTGGGAGGGGACGGTCGCACCGGCTGCCAGCTTGTAGATCTGGGTGCGGGAGGTAACGGGATCCCACTGGTTCCAGACAACATCACCCTGGCTGTTGATGGAGGGGGAGTCGTGAGGAGCGGGGTCGGAGGTCAACTGGCCGCGTGAGCTGGAGTAGACCTGGGTGCTGCCGTTGTCGAACTGGTTCCAGACCACTTCACCCTTGTCGCTGATGCCGCCGACCCAATAATTGTACTGTGTGCTGCTTGCCAGTTGTACAGGCTGGCCGGCAATGATTCCTTTGATGGCATAGCTGGTGTTGTATTCCGACCAGGCGATGTCTCCCAGGTTGTTGATGACCGGAGCGTTATGATCGACGCTGTCGTAAGTCAGCTGGCCCCGTGTGCTGGAGAAGATCTGCCGGTAGCCGTTTGTGTACTCGGCCCAGACGACTTCGCCCAGGTCGTTGACCGCCGGCTCACTCTGAGGATTGATGCTGTCTCTAACGACTACGGGAGCTACGGGAAGACCGGTCGGCGGCACCTCGGCCCACGACACATAGAGGGTGATCGGCTGCCCGATGCTCCCGGAGAGGTTCGCCCACACCGGCTCGTTCATCTGAGTGGTGTAATTCCAAACGGTGGCAGGCACCCCGGTCAACTGGTCGCACTGCTGCAGATCGGCAAAGGCGTACTGGGGGTCGTTCCCCTTCCATGGCGAACCGGTGGTTGAATAAACAACAAAGTAGAAAGTCGAACCGATCTTGATATAGTTACCCGGGTAGGCCGGTACATGCTGGCTTACCAACCAGTCGATGGCGCTCGGATGAGTCGGGTCGTAGCTGGCCACGGTCCAGGGGGGAGTCTGGACAGAGGCGGCCGGTATCCTGGCCCCGACCGCCACCTGAACTTTGAAGAAGGTGCCGTCGTTGCCAGAGGTGGGCTCTTCGAGCGCCCCGCCCTTGATCACCAGGGAGCCGTCTCCGCTGACATGGAAGCCGGAGACCGGCCCGCCGCCGCTCGGGTAGATGGTCAGGGCGCCGTCCGGCGCCACAGCGTAGGTGCACGAAGTGACAGGAGGAGCTGAGAGAGATGCCGTCACCTCGGTGAAGAAGGGCATGGCCTGAACGCTCTGACCCGAGGCGTAACGCTCCAGGTATTCGTTATAGTTGTAGTTGAAGGAGCAGGACCCTGCGCCATCGAAGTTGGCGGTGACCTCGTTGGAGGAGATCACGCCAGCCACCGCCCCGCCATTGAAGGGCTTAAACAGCGAACCTCCGAGTTCGGCGAAGCGGTAGGTACCGTTCAGGGCCGCGACCCCCATGTCGCTCCCGAGCTTGATACCGGCCAGGAGCTGGGTGGAGTGGTTCGTGCCGTTGCCGGTCGGCGTCTGCGAGGAAGAGACTTTCAGGAGCTGGCTGCCGGTGGCGCTGACCTGCCAGCCGCCGATGGTCGGGCCGCCAGCGAAGGTAATGGTCAGGGCGCCATCGGGTTGGACCGCGTAGGTACAGGCGGTGACGGGGAACGTTTCGGGAGAGGCGCTGACCTCGGTGAAAAAGGGAGCGACACCGAGGTCCTGCCCGGCGGCGTAGCGTTCCTGGTACTCGTTCCGGCTGTAGCCGACCGTGCAGTTCCCGGCCCCGTCAAAGGTCGTCCGGATATCGTTGCCGGCAACCGTTCCCATGACCGGCCCGCCCGTCAGCTGGAAGAGGGTGCTGTCGGCTTCGACGATCCGGTAGGTGCCGTTGAGCACCCAGTTGCCCAGACCGGTCCCGAGCCTGATGCCGACCAGCAGCTTGGAGGTGTTCAGGGTGCCGGTATTGTCAGTGGCACGCTCCGCCGCACTCCCGACCTTCAGGAGGGTGTTGCCGTCCGTGCTGACCTGCCAGCCGCCAATGGTCGGGCCGCCGCTCAGGTTGATGGTCAGGGCGCCGTCCGCAGTTTCCGTATAGGTGCAAGCCATGCTCGGAACCGTGTCGGGCGAGGAGCTCACCTCCGTGTAATACGGAACTGTGGTAAAATCCTGCCCCGTAGCGGCACGTTCCAGATACTCGTTCCGGTTGTAGCTGACGTTGCATCCACCTGCTCCGTCGAACGTGGCCAGGATATCGTTGGTTGCGACGTTCCACATCACCGGACCGCTGTCTGCCTTGAAAAATGTATTGTCCTTCTCGAAAATCCTGAAGGTGCCGTTAACTCCGGCCAGGGCCGATCCGGCCGTGGCCAGCCAGATTGCCGTCAGTAACGCCAAATAACCGAGTACGCTGCTCCAACTTTTCATGAGTCCCTCCCGGAAAAAATAATCCAATACATCATTGCATACGCGGAAAACAAACATGTTTAACATCGCTGTGTCAGTGAATGACGTGCAATCATAAGCAATTTAATTGCCAATCTTAATTAATGCAATGTTTAATTTAAAAAAATATTATGACAGGGGAGTGAGGGGAGCTTCAGAATACAAACGTCGTTCGACACACAGGATGTCCCTTTGTTGTACCGAGTGCAGATCGCTTCCGAAGTGTGTGTAAATGCCGGCTGCTAAAAATTTTGCGGCCTTGTGACGAACCTTCTCACCATAGTGTCCGGTAAAACTGCCGAGGTTCCCCTGGAATTGGCAACCACTGTCGATGAGATGGAGAAGCAATGTGGGGTCGGTAACTTCTGACTGGTGAAGGGTGATCGGTAGACGTGAGAAAAGTCCTCTAAAGCGCTTCCACTGGACAGATGTGACAGTTTTGGGCTCCAGCAGTCGGCATCGCTCGGGGTGGGCGATGAGGGGGGTGAACCCCTTCTGTTGGAGTCGGTACAGGGTGTTCTTTACCAGTTTTTCCGGTGCTGCGTTGGGGATCTCGATGAGGAGGAGCCCCGTATCCCCGAGGGGAAGTGGCTCCTTCAGATAATCAAGAAAGAATTCGTCCAGATAGTATTCCCTCCCCGGAACGAGCCGAAGGTCAATCCCTTCCCTGTCCAGTATCAGTTGCAGTTCCTCTGTACCATTCCTTACCGCGTCATTCCCCGCGTCATACACCCCCTTGATCAGGTGAGGGGTGCAGTAGACCTGCCTGTAGCCTGCCCGGGCCAGTGCCCGCGCCATTTCGACGGATTCGTTCAGGGTGGCGGGACCGTCGTCGAGGTTGGGGAGAAGGTGGCAGTGGAAGTCTATGGCGTCAGTCGGATTGTTGGTGATGGGTGATTGGCACGGGGACATAGTGATTGCCTAGAGATACCGTCTCCACCAGGGCTTGCCCGCTGCGGCAGATTTATCATCATCCCCGTAATAGCCGTAGCCGTAGCTGTTGCCATAGTACCCGTAGGAGATGCCACGGCTCGATTTGTCGTTGATGACGAGGCCGGATACGGGGGCCTGGACGGTGCCGAGGAGTTCCCGCATGCGGGCGGCGGCCTTGGCCGGGACACGGGCGGCTTCCATGACCACCAGGACGATATCGGCAAGGGTGGTGAGAACCGGGGCATCGGTTACGGCGAGTACCGGCGGGGCGTCGATGATGATCTGGTCGTACTCCTTCCTGGCCCGGTCCAGGAGGTTGCGCATCGCCACGGAGCCGAGGAGTTCGGAAGGGTTGGGCGGGGTGGTGCCGGCAGTCAGGAGGTGAAGATTGGGTACCTCGGTGATGTGAACGGCATCGGTGAAGGAGGTGTCACCGGCCAGTACTTCAGTGAGCCCCGGGACTTTCCCGACCCGCAGCTTGGTGTGGAGGGAGGAGCGCCGCATGTCGCAGTCAATGAGGAGGACCCTGGCTCCGGTCTGGGCGAAGGTGATCGCCAGGTTGGCGGAGACCGTGGACTTGCCCTCCCCGGGGAAGGAACTGGTGAAGACGATGACCCGCTTGTCCCGGTTGATGGCGGAGAAGTGGATGCCGGTTCTGAGGCTGCGGAATGCTTCGGCCACTGATGACCTGGGTTCGATGTGGCAGATGATGGCTTCGGCGCCGCTTCTCTGCTCGTCCGCCTTGCGGTTGATGTGGGGGATGGTGGCCAGGTGGGGGAAGCCGAGGAGCCGCTTGGCCTCCTCCGCATCCTTGACGGTGTCGTCCAGGTACTCCTGGAAGAAGGCGAGCCCGATACCGACCATGAGACCGACGAGGAGCCCGAGGAGCAGGTTCTTTTTCTTCTTTGGCTTAATCGGCTTGTCGGGTGTGATTGCCGGGTCGACGATGTTGATGTTGCTGATGGTCGATGCCTTGGCGATGCGGGCCTCTTCGTGCTTCTGGAGGAGGAAGGTGTAGATGTCGGCGTTGACCTTGGCGACCCGCATGTAGCGTGCCAGGTCCCGCTCGGCGGCGGGGAGCTGGCGCAGATTCCCTTCATAACCGTTCAACCGCCGGGTTATGTCCGACTCCTGCCGGGTCAGGTTCTTCAGGCTCGTTTCGTACGTGGCCTGGATCTTCCTCTGCAGTTCGTCGATCTGCCCCTGGGTCGTTTTGACGGAGGGGTGATCCTTGGTGTTATCCTCGAGGAGGGCCCGCTTCTGTATCTCCAGTTCCGCCAGCCTGGTTGCCATCCCTGCCACCAGGGGGTCGTCCTTCATGACCGCGGGGGAGTAAGTCCTGCCCCGGACCATGCTCTCCTTGAGGGACGCAAGGGCGAATTCCAGCTGCTTGCGCTGGATGACGATCCCCGCCCGCTCCTTTTCGACGTCGGATAACTTCTTGATGAGCTCTTCGGCCTCGGTGTCCAGTTTGACCACTCCTGCCGAGCTCTTGTACCCCTGGAGGTCGGTCTCCGCCTTGCCCAGCTCGTCCTTGACATCCTTCAGCTGCTCTTCGACGAAGTTTACGGTGCGGCTTGCCTCTTCGGTCTTGAAGGTGATGCTCTGGTCGAGGTATGCCTGGACCATGGCATTGACGATGTCCCGGGAAAGCACGGGATCCGTACTGCTGTAGGCAATGCGGATGATGTTGGTCTTCTTCCCCACCTCCGCTGCCTTGACCCCCTTGCGGAGGCTGTCGACCGTTTCGTTGAAGTTGAGCCGGCTCAGCGTGAAACTGTCTCCTTTTTCACCCTTGAGGTGGATCAGGAGGGTCAACCCCCGTGCCTGGAGGAGCGTGCCGCTCTTGCCGTTCCCGATGTTCTTGCCGTCGGCATCCGAGACCGTGTAACTGTCGGGAGCGGTGAGGGTGATGGCGTAGGAGGGCTCTTTTTCCGTGGAAGAGAACTCGGAAACCTTGCAGGAGAGCCCCGACGGGAGGTCATCCAGCTGCCAGTCCAGGTGCAGCCGCTTCACCACCTGCTCCGCAATGGTGCGGGACTTGAGGATCTCTATCTCCGCGTCGATGGGGTTGTTGCTGGCCAGCAGCGACAACTCGCCGAGCACCCCGCTCTTCGCCTTGTCGTCCTTGATGTAGAGGGTGGCGGTTGCCTCGTACACCGGCCGCATGATGAAGGTGTAGAGGGCGACGCAGAGGAACACCGCGCTGAACGTGGCAACAAAGGTCCGCCGCCGGCGGATGATGACGCTGACGTAGTCCTGCAGGTGGATCTCTTCCAGGGGGGGAGTGTTCGGGGGGGGATACGGTTGGTTCATTTCATTCCCACATAACAGAGGTTATATAATCAGTTCTGCCTGACGCTTCGGTGAAACTGCATTTCCGCCGCTTCTCCCCAGGCGCTGGTCTGCCGGAAAAGAGGTGGAAGCAAGGGCACGGTTATCCTCGCCACATCGTAGCACGGGCGGCTGGCAAGCTAGTCGCGCAGAAACTTGATCGATACAAACGGCTGCAGGATGGCACTGACGGTTTGCAGCGACGGGAGGATCTCGGCTATGACATCATTCCAGCTGCCGAAGGTGTTCCTCGGCACGAAGACGATGTCGCCGTCCTGGAGCGGAAGCGGCACGGCTTCGCCCCGGAGTATCTTGTCGAAATCGACCACGAGCAACTCGCCCCGGGTGGCTGAAAGGGAGCGGATGACCCTGACATGCCTGATGTCATAACCGGCATCCCTGAAGTCTGCCGTCGCAATGGCCTGCGCGATATTCAACCCCGCCGTCGGGAAAGGGATGGCACCCGGTTTCTTGACTGCGCCGAAGACAAAAACCTGCTGGTTCCTGTTGTCCGGGACGTATATCGTGTCCCCGGCACGGAGCCAGATGTTCTGGCGTGAGTCGCCGTTCATCAGCAGGTCGGCAAGGTCGACCCGCATGATCCGGTTGTCCCGGCTCACCCTGGCGCCGCGCAGGTTGGCGGTTGGGTCGAAACCGTTCCCCAGGGAGAGTCCCTGGACCAGGGTCAGGGGGCGGTCGAGGTAGTAGGTGCCGGCGTTCTTGAACTGGCCGAGAAGGTAGAGCGGTTGGCTGTGGTATTCGGCGACCTCGACGACCACCCACGGTTCCCGGACATATTTCAGCAGCAATCCCTGCAGCTTTTCCCGGGTCTGGAAGATGGTGAGCCCGGCAACCTTTACCGCGCCGAGGAACGGCAGATGGATGTTCCCCGCTCCGTCCACCCTGCTCCCCTGCACCTTGCTGGTGCCGGTGGGGAGTGTCGCGGTGAATTCCGGTTTGCCGGCGACTGTCACCAGAAGCACATCGCCGACGCCGATGACATAATCGAGGGAAGGGGGGGCGTCCGTCGTCTCCGGCGCAAGCACCACACTCTCCCGTTCGCTGACTGCCGAACCCGTCTCCTTCACCGTTCCGTGGGGGAGGTCGGCATAGGTCGCACACCCCGCCAGCAGCACTATTGTCCCGAGGAGGACTACGCAATATGTGTACAGCCTGGCTCTACTGTTCATCGGTCCCTGCTTGCCCAATAAAATGAATCAAATTCAATAACATATGCGGCCTGGTTAGTCAAATGTTTCAGAGGGTGGCCCTGGCAGGGAGCCTACTTGCCGCAGCACTTCTTGTACTTGCTGCCGCTGCCGCAGGGGCACGGCTCGTTCCTGCCGACCTTGGAACTGACGAGCGGTTTCTGCCCGACCATCCTGCCGTCGACAAAAAACCAGCGGCCGTCGAGCTTTCTGAACTTCCCCAGTTCGTGGTGGGCATAGACCTGGTCGCCGTCATGGTAGGTGGCGACGAACTCCACCTCGCCCAGGGTATCCCCTTCCCCGCCCCTGGCGGAGACTATTTCCAGCCCGTCCCACTTGGACTTTTCCGCCCACTGGCGGGTTCCTTCGTGGTCATACCCCTTGCGGTGGGCCGGGTGGGTGGTTTCGTAGAGGTAGTCGATCTCGACCTTCACATAGGCGCTGTAGCGGGAGCGCATGAGGCTCTCCGCCGTGGGAGCCTGCCTGGTCCCCCTGATGAGCGGTTCACAGCACTCCCCGTAGGGAACCCCGCTGTTGCAGGGACAAAGTTCAACGGTCATCTCTTCTTCTCCTTACACTTCGTAATCGGCTGCGACGATGGCTGCGCAGTTGGCCTTCATGACCGGCACGACCTCCCCCGCATGGTAGGGGTGCACCTGGTAGGCCTGCAGGTCCTCGAGGGATGCGAACCGGGTATAGAGGGCGACGTCATAGGAGCGTTCCGAGCGGATGACGTCGACGCCGACCTCCAGCTGCAGCAGCATGGGGACCTTGCCGTCCATGCTGAGAAGCTTGTCCCGTACCAGTGCCACGTTTTCGGCCGTCGGCTCTTTCAGTTTGAAGAGAACGATATGGGCGATCATGAGATTCCTCCTGATAGTGATTGCCTCTCTATTACACCGCCCCCCATCGGCTGTCAACGCGGAAGACACACCTCCCCTCAGCGGGATAAATCAGACCAAAATTATCCTGTTGACTTTGCCGGGTTGTTGCAATAAAGTGTCACTTCAGCACAATCCCTTGTGAGGAGGCCATGCAATGAACTTTGTGACCCTTGAAGAGGTAATAAGTTTTGCCGTTGAACGCGAAGAGACCGCCTATCGCCTGTACAAGCGTGCCGCCGAGCTGAGCACCAGCATCGCTTCCCGCAAGATGTTCGAGGAGATGGCCGCTGAAGAGGCCGGGCACAAGGAGGTCTTCAGCCGGGTGGACGAGGCCAAGGCCGAGCAGCACAGGGCCACCCGGATCCCGGACATGAAGATCAGCCAGTACCTGAAGGACGTGCCGTTCCGGAAGGACATGACCTACCAGGAGATCCTCACCTTTGCCATGAAGACCGAGGAGGCTGCATACAAGCTGTACGAGGCGGCTGCCGAGGCGACGGAAGACCCGAAGCTGAAGAACGTTCTCAAGGTGTTCGCCGATGTGGAGCGGGGGCACAAGGCCCGGCTGGAACAGCTCTACGAGGAGCACGTGCTCACGGAGATGTAGGGGAGGAGTGTCATGTCCGTAGTCCATCGAGTTGTCGTAACGATCCTGTCTGCCCTCTTTCTGCTGGCTTCCGGGGTGTCCGGTGTCCTTGCCGCGCCGGTGCTCCTCTTCGACCAGGCCCATGACCAGCGCTTCGTGGCGGACAAGGAGGGGCCGCTGCACCTTTCGGAATTCGTCGCGGTGCTCAAGGGGGAGGGGGTAAGCGTCAGGATCAATTCGTCACCCTTTACTCCCGACTCCCTTTCCGGGGTGGATGCCCTGGTGATTTCCGGCCCGTTTGGTGTGCTGAAGCCGGAGGAGACCGAGGCGGTCACGGCGTTCCTGGCCCGGGGGGGGAGGGTGGCACTGATGCTCCATATCCCCGGTCCGCTGGCCGACCTGCTCCATCGCCTGGACGTCGATTTCACCAACTACGTCCTGTCCGAGCAGGAGAATGTCATTGCCGGCGACCCGCGCAACTTCCAGGTGAAGAACCTCGTCACCCACCCCCTGTTCGGCTCCCTCGACCACTTCAGCCTCTATGGCGGCTGGGCACTGATGAACACGGGGAACGGCGCACGGATCATCGCCTCCACCTCGGAGAAGGGGTGGGTCGACCTGGATGGCAACGGGAAGCTCTCCAAGGGTGACGCCGTGCAGGCATTCGGCGTCGTCGTGGAGGGGACCAGCGGCGCCGGGCGTTTCCTGGTCTTCGGCGACGATGCCATTTTCCAGAACAAGTTTCTCGACGAGCAGAACCGCCAGCTGGCCCGCAACCTGGCCGCGTGGCTGAAATAACATCCCAGCGGAGCTTCCATGAAACCAGACGGCAACATCTCTCCCGCAACCAGACTCTGCGCCGTTATCGGCAACCCGGTCGGCCACAGCCTCTCTCCGGCGCTGCACAATGCCGCGTTCGATGCCCTGGGGCTCGACTTCGTCTACGTCGCCTTTCGGGTCGAGGACCTCAAGGGGGCGATAGGGGGGATGCGGGCCCTGGAAAATTTCCGCGGCATGAGCGTCACCATCCCCCACAAGATTGAAATCATGCAGTATCTTGACGAGATCGACGAGATCGACCGTTCCATCGGCTCCATCAATACGGTCATCAACGAGGGGGGGAGGCTGGTCGGTTTCGGTACCGACGGTCCCGGCGCACTGAAGGCGATTGTCGATGCCGGGGTGAAGACCACAGGGGCGACGGCACTGATGCTCGGAGCCGGCGGCGCATCCCGTGCCATCGCCTTTATCCTTGCCCGGCAGGCTGGCTTGAGCAGGCTGGTGCTGATGGACATCAACCGGGAGCTGCTGGATGGCCTGGTCGCCGACCTGGGGCGGGGGACCGCTGCCAGGATCGAGGGGGAGACGCTGGCGGAGGACTCACTCTCCCGGCGCGTGGCCGAGGCCGATATCGTCATCAACTGTACACCCGTGGGGATGCACCCCCGGGAGGATGCCACCCTCGTTCCTGCCGAACTCCTCCGTCCGGGCCAGGTGGTGTTCGACATCGTCTACACGCCGCTGGAGACCAGGCTGCTCCGCGACGCCCGTTCCCGGGGGTGCACGGTCATCTCCGGTGTGGAGATGTTCATCAACCAGGCGGTGCTCCAGTTCGAGAGGTTCACCGGCGCCCCTGCCCCGGTCGACGTCATGCGCCGGGTGGTCATGGAGAGGCTGCAGTCATGAATATCGTTCTCATCGGGTACCGGGGGACGGGGAAGAGCCACGTGGGAAGAGTGCTTGCCGAGCGGCTCGGCATGGAGTACGTGGGGATGGACGCGGCCATCGTGGAGTCCGCCGGCCTGCCGATACCGGAGATCGTCGCCCGGGAGGGGTGGCCCGGGTTTCGCGACCGGGAGAGCGCCGAGGTGGCAAAGGTGGCCGGCCGGGACGGTGTGGTCATCGATACGGGCGGAGGGGTTATCGAACGGCCGGAAAATATCGACGTCCTGCGGCGCAGCGGCTTCATCGTCTGGCTGAAGGCGGCCGTGCCGACCATCGTGGCCCGCATCCAGGGGGACACGCAGAGACCCTCCCTGACCGGGGCAAAGAGCTTTACCGAGGAGGTCGCCGAGGTGCTCGAACGGAGAACGCCCTCCTACGCGGCCGCAGCGCAGCTGGCACTGGACACGGACGACCTCGCTCCCGAGGAGATCGCGGCACGGATTATGGACGTTTTCCGGGAAAATTATCGGACCTGATTGTGAAAAATGCTTTATTTTTATCCCGAATCTGCTAAAAGTAGCTGACTGTTATTTAATTATTATTTGATTCAGGGTGACTGCATGGAAAAAGAGCGGCTTGTCGAGACGGCAAAGGAGAAGCTGACCCCTTTCGAAACCGGGAATATCATCGATTTCATCCAGCATCTGACCTTGAAATCGGCCATGGAGCATCCGCTCATCATCGTGGTATTCCTGCTGTTCGCCATTTTCGCCGTTGTAACCCGGTCGAAATTCATCCTGCTCTTTCTCTTTGCGGTCATTTCGATCATGCTGCTGGTCAGGTACACCCTCTCCCCGGAGGTCGTCGGCGGCGGCATCTCCCTGTCGTCCACCCTGCCGTTCCTCGGCGGCGGCCTGGTGATCGGCGGTGCCCTGATTTATCTTGCCTTTATCAAACACGACTAAAGCAGCACCCGTAGGGGAGGAACCTCGTGAACATCAGCAGACGCGACTGGATTTTCATCGCGATTGTCGCAGCGGTACTGATCGCTTTTTACGCCATATCCGGGCCGGAGAAGACCAAGAAGCTCCCCCATGACCAGAACCACCAGCAGTTCCACGACATGCTGAAAGCGGGAAAGAAGAAGAGCGAAGTCGATCCCCTCTGCGAATCGTGCCACGACGGTGTCAAGGTCAAGTTCCCGGCAAATCACCCTGCCAAGCCCGGCGGGGCACCGATGCGCTGCCTTTTCTGCCACAAGCACAGCTAGTGATCACACGGGGGAGTCCGAGGACTTCCCCGTGCCCCTTTATCTCCCCATGTCGACCCTTAACCTGACCGCGGAACTGGAGCGGCTGATCCGTCACATCAGCGCCAGCCATCACGAGTTTGCCCATATCGACCCCTCACGCCTGCTGGTCTGCGTCACCACCACCCGGAGCTCTTCGTCCCACGGCGTCTATGCCAAGATCCATCCACTCCGCTTCCCCGGCGGTCATGCGGTCCACAAGGCCAGGAGAGGGCGCCACGACGTCATCTATACCATGCCGGAAATAGGCCATAACGGGGTGGAGATGCTCTACGTCATCTACTTCATGCTCCCCCGCTTCATGGACCGCCCTCTGCGGGACAAGCTGATCACGGTATTCCACGAGCTGTACCACATCTCCCCCCGTTTCGACGGTGACATCCGTCGTTTCCCCGGGCGCAATTTCGCCCACGGTGGTTCCACCAAGCGCTACAACAACCTGATGGCCCGTTTTGTCGACGAGTATCTGCTGCATCCGGACAGCGGCGGGCATATCGCCTTCATGGATAGCGACATGTCCGGCTTGCGCAGCAGGCATCGGACGATCGTCGGCCGGAAAATGCCGATCCCGAGGATCAGGGTGGAGCGGTGCTGAGCTCTGTATGTCTCTGAAACAAGAAAGCCCCCGTCATTGCTGACGGGGGCTTTCTTGTTTCTGGCTATGATGGTTACGGTTAGAGACTACTGGATGATGATGTTGCTGACGGTGATGCCGCCGCTGGTGAGGGTCAGCGAGCCGGTGATCGTGGTGGAGCCGGTCACGGCGGTGTAGTCGGCATTATAACCGCCGTCCAGATTCACGTTGGCGAGGACGGGGCTGGTGCTGTTGAAGTCCAGGTTCTCCGTGAAGTTCTGATCCCTGAGCTTGAGGGTGTCGCCTTCGGCCGCAGCACCATAGGCTTCCTGGATGCTGGCCTTGTAGCTGCCGTCCTGCATCCTGACGAGCTGCCTGGCGGTGAAGGTCGCGGTCATGTCCATGGTGCTGCTGACGTTGACGGTGCAGGGGTTGGTAGTGGTCCCGTTGCAGAGGTCACCGCCGAGCCAGCCGGCAAAGTCGTAGTTCCAGCTGGACGCCGCGGTCAGCACGACCGGGCCGGCGGTGAAGTCTGAGCTGCACTGGCCGCCGGTATGGTCGCAGGCGATCCCTGCGGGATTACTGTTGACCGAACCTTTGCCGTTGATGGTCATGTTCAGGTGCGGCGCGCTGGAGGCGGTCACGGTCAGCGGCTGAACGACGTCGGCAGCGGCATTGAAGTTGGCGTCACCCGCCTGGCTGGCCGTTATGTCGGTGGTGCCGGGGCCGACAATGTGGATCTGTCCGGCAACGATGGTGGCAACGGCGGTGTTCGAGCTGGCGTAGGTGACCGTGAGGGTTGAGCTGGCCGTTCCTCCCGGGGCAAAGTCGGCATCACCCACATTTTTGGCCGGCAGCGCGGCAAAGGTGATGGTCTGGTTCGCCTTGTCAACCGTCAGGGACTGGTAAACGTCGCTAGCGGCGTTGTAGTTGGCGTTACCTGCCTGGCTGGCGGTGATTGTCGTGATGCCGGCGCCGACGATGGTGACCGTCGTGCCGCTGACGGTTGCGACTGCCGCATTGGAGCTGGCGAAGGTGACGGCATTGCCCGAAGCCCCGCCGGATGCGGAGAGGGTGAAGGAGGGATCGCCATAGGTCCTGGTTGCAAGGGCACCGAAGGTAATGGCCTGGTCGGCCTTGTTGACCGTCACGCTGACGGAGCCGGTGGCGGCGTTGTAGTTGGTCGTATCGGCCGGGGTGAAGGTCACGCCCTGGGAGGCGGTACCGGCATCCGGTGCGGTAGCCGGGGCGGTGAAGGCAAAGGTGCCGGACGGGGTCGAGGAACCGCCGCTCAGGGTCGACGCCGCGAGGGTCTGGCCGTAGGTGATGGCAGAGGCGGTGGGCCAGGCGGTGACGGACGGATCGGCCTTGGCCACGGTCACGCTGACGGAGCCGGTGGCGG
>CALMBF010000146.1 GCA_937860145.1 uncultured Geobacter sp. | reverse complement strand
GGGTGGGTGCGGAGCGTGCGGGCCGGCAGGGAGGTCGCCTTCATCGCCCTGAACGACGGTTCCTGCCTCGCCTCTCTCCAGGTGGTGGCAGAAGCAGGCATGGCCGGGTTCGACGAAGTGTGCCGTCTCGGTACCGGCAGTGCCGTTGTCGTGCACGGCGTGCTGCGGCCGTCACCCGCTGCCGGCCAGGCGGTGGAGCTGGCTGCCGAGCGGGTCGAGGTGATCGGTCCGGCCGACGACGCCTACCCCCTGCAGAAGAAACGCCACTCCTTCGAATACCTGCGGACCGTCGCCCACCTGCGCCCCCGCACCAACACCTTCGGCGCGGTCTTCCGCCTCCGCTCCTCCCTGGCCCAGGCGGTACACCGGTTCTTCGCCGAGCGGGGGTTCCTCTACGTGCAGACGCCGATCATCACGGCCAACGACTGCGAAGGGGCAGGCGAGCTCTTCCGGGTCACGGTCCTGGATCCGGACCAGCCACCCCGCTGCAACGGGAAGGTGGATTTCGGCGCGGACTTCTTCGGCCAGCCCACGGGGCTCACCGTCAGCGGCCAGCTGGAGGGGGAGCTGTTCGCCCAGGCATTCACCGACATCTACACCTTCGGACCCACGTTCCGGGCGGAGAATTCCAATACCGCCCGCCATGCCGCCGAGTTCTGGATGATCGAGCCGGAGATGGCCTTTGCCGACCTCATGGACGATGCCCGACTGGCGGAGGAGTTCTTCCGCTACCTCTGCCGTCACGTGCTGGAGGACTGTGCCGAGGACATGGCCTTCTTCGACGCCCAGATCGAGAAGGGGCTCCTGGAGCGGGTGCGCACGGTTGCCGAGACCTCCTTCGAGGTGATGGAGTATTCCGAGGCGATCGGCCACCTGGAGAAGGCGCCCGTCTCCTTCCAGTTCCCGGTGTCCTGGGGTCTGGACCTCCAGTCGGAGCACGAGCGCTACATCACCGAACGGGTGGTGGGAGGGCCGGTGTTCCTGATCAACTACCCCAAGGACATCAAGGCGTTCTACATGCGCCTCAACGACGACGGCCGCACCGTGGCGGCCATGGACCTGCTGGTCCCCAAGGTGGGGGAGATCATCGGCGGCAGCCAGCGGGAGGAGCGCCTCGACCTCCTCACGGGGCGGATGGCGGGGGTAGGGATCGACCCCGCCTCCCTCTGGTGGTACCTGGAGACGCGGCGCTGGGGATCAACCCCCCACGCCGGCTTCGGCCTCGGCTTCGAGCGGCTGATCATGTACCTGAGCGGCATGGAGAACATCCGCGATGTCATCCCGTTCCCGCGCACCCCGCGGCACGCCGAATTCTAGCAGGTTGCTGAAAACGAAGTTTCAGCGCAGCTAAAAACAGCCATCTCGCCGCCGTCCTCGAAAGCCGCCTTGTGCGACGTAGCAGTCCCTCTCTCTAGCTCTCCCCCAGAGGGGGAGAGTACTCAATGCCCTCTCCCTCCGGGAGAGGGATAGGGTGAGGGTGGCTACGCCTCCGTGGGGCTTTCTGCGGGTGCAACGATCTGACTGTTTTTGAGCAACCTGGCTTTTAACAAGCAGTTGCTACCTGTCGAACTACTCTGATCTCAAGGGGGAGACATGTCCCGTTTCATCAACACCAACCTGGTCGTTGCCGCCCAGCTGACCACCCCGGCGGAAAACCCGCTTCTGACCGACGACAGCAGGCTGATGGATGTCTGGTTCGGCGGCGGGGTGGTGCGCAAGCAGATGTTCAAGAAGGTGACCAGGGCCGAGCAGGAGGAGATGGTGGAGGCGCTCAAGGGGAGGGGGTTCGTCCAGTCGGGCAACCTCCTGCTGGACCCCCGGGCGGTGCTCTTTGCCGAGATGGAGAACCAGTTCCTCGGCGGGGTGGTGACGGTAGGCTATGGCGAGAACGGCAAGCCGGTGGAGCTGAAGGTGGGGGGAAAGGCGTTCAACGAGCTCTGCTCTTCCCTGAACCAGGTGACATAGGGGTCAGTAGACCGTGTAGTTCTCCGGGTCGGAGAATATCTCCCGCAGGAGCAGGTTGTTCAGGTAGTGGCCGGTCCGGTTGGCCTCGACCTTTCCCAGCAGGCGGTAGCCGGCGGTGTAGAGGTCGCCGATCAGGTCGAGGATCTTGTGGTTGACCAGTTCCTTGCCGTAGCGCAGGCCATGGGGGTTGACGATCTCGTCGGAACCGATGACGACCGCGTTGTCCAGTGACCCCCCCTTGGCCAGGCCGGCCTTCTTGATCGCCTCGATCTCCTCCTCGAGGACGAAGGTCCGGGAGTTGATGATGGAGAAGGCATTTTCAACGTCCATCACCCTCTTTTTCTGTTTCCCCACCGGAGGACGGAATTCGATGGACATGGTGATGTCCAGGGTGTTGAGGGGCTTGACCCTGATCCAGGCATCGCCATGGCGTGCCTCCACCGGCCTCATCACCTTCATGTAGACCCCTGCCTCCGGGAACTCGTAGACCCCGGCGCGCCACATCTCGTGGTAGAACTCCCAGGCCGAACCGTCCATGATCGGAATTTCCGGGCCGTCGATGTAGATCAGGCAGTTGGTGATGCCGGCGAAATAGAAGGCCGCCATGAGGTGCTCGATGGTGGCGATGGATGAGTCGCCCGAGGCGATCTGGGTGGAGAGGCGGGTGTCGGCAACCATGTCGTAGCGTGCCGGGATGATGGTGCCGTTTATGCTGAAGGCAATGCCGAAGTCCCTGCGGGGGAGGAACTCCATGGTAACCTGCCTGCCGGTGTGCAGGCCGATGCCGCTCAGTTTGAAAATCCTGTTGATGGTTGTCTGACGTTTGATCATAGGGCATTTATCGCATATATTGTCCCGGGCGTCAATGAAGAGCAGGTCCGCCGGTTCTGCCCCGTGGGGGCGCGTGGGATAAGTGAACCGGGCAAAAAAAAGGGAACCCGAACCGGGTTCCCTTTTTCGCTAGAGGGGAGCAGCCTCACGACAACTCAATACTTCATCAGGTTGTCCAGAATGTCGTTGGCTTCCTTCAGCTTGGCTTCGAGCTTCTTGAGCTCGTCGGTGGAGTAGACCTTCTTCCCCTTCTTGATCTCGGTGTTCAGTTTCTTGATCTTCTGCTGGATGGAGTCTACTTCGCCCTTGCAGTTCTTCGACGCCAGCAGGCATTCATCCTTGCTCCCCTTCATCTCCTCGGCGAAGACGGGGACAGAAACGGACGTAATGAATGCTGCCAATACCAGGACCGCTGCTTTTTTCATGATGGACCTCCCGCGTGATTATAAAAAACTGATGGGAGAATTGTATAACGCCGTTCTTGTCTGTCAAGTGGGGGCGATAAAAATGTGGGAAGTCCGGTTGTCAGGGGGAAGTCCGGGGCCAGGCGGGAACGGCCGGCTTCCGTCATTTCTGCGATGCCACCCGTTTCCAGACGGTGGAGCCGCCGAACAGCGAGATGCCGATGAAGGCCCGCAGTTTCAGCCGGTCGCTTGAGACGAGAGACAGGGTGCTCTTGTAGCTCTTGCCGTTTTCCGGGTTGTAGATGGTGCCGTCGTCCCAGCGGTTGTCCCCCCGGAAGGTGTAGCCATCCATGATACGCAGCCCCATCTGGGGACGGTTGCGCAGTTCCCGGCTTGGGTTCTCCCGGTCGACGAGCGGCTTGCCTCCCATCCCTCCCCGATCGTCGGCAGGGTAGTTCGGCTCCTTGAGCCAGGCAATCCGGCCGCAGTACTTGTCCCCGCAGCGGAAGATCTCGATCCTGCCGTCCCCTTCCTCCACCTCCCAGAGGCCGAGGATGGCGTTGCCGCTCAACCCCGCGGCACCGGCCGACGGTGCGAGGATGAGCAGGATGATGAGGGCGGCGAGAAGCGCCGGTATCCGGGTATGCATGGTCATGACCTTTCTCCGGGGGATCCGGTGGACGGGCGGGGGTCAACCCTGTGCAGGAAGTCGCGCACCTGGGGGGCGAAGGTCTCGTGCTCGAGGAGGAACGCATCGTGCCCGTAGGGGGAGTCGATCAGGTGGTATTCGACGTCCTTGCCCAGGTTGCGGAGCACGCTGACCATCTCCTCGGTCTGGTGGGGGGGATAGAGCCAGTCGGAGGTGAAGGCGAAAAACTGGGCCGGGCAGGCGACCTGCTCCAGCGCCTCCTGCAGCGACTCGTATCCCAGGGCCACGTCGTACAGGTCCAGTGCCTTGGCCAGGTAGAGGAACGAGTTGGTGTCGAAACGGTCGACGAAGTTGTAGCCGTTGTAGTTCAGGTAGCGCTCCACCTCGAACTGGCCGAAGAAGTCGAAGAGGCCGTCCCGGGCGGAGTAGCGGCGGCCGAACTTCGACTGCATCGACTCCTCGGAGAGGAAGGTGATGTGGCCGATTCCTCGGGCGAGGGCGAGGCCGTCCTTGGGGTTCTTCCGGTACTCCCCCTTTTTCCAGGCGGGGTCGTTGAAGATGGCCCAGCGGGCGACCGCGTTCAGGCTGATTGCCATGGGCGACGGTGCCGGTGTGGTTGCCAGGGCGATGATGGAGCCGACCCGCCGGGGGAACTGGGTGGCCCACTCCAGGGCCTGCATCCCCCCCATGCTCCCGCCGAGGACCGTGACCAGCCGTTCGATCCCCAGGTGGTCCAGGAGCATCGCCTGGGCACGCACCATGTCCCGCACTGTGATGACCGGGAAGGAGAGGTTGTAGCGCCTGCCGTTCTTCGGGTTCACGGAGGCGGGGCCGGTGGAGCCGTAGCAGGAACCGATGACATTCGGACAGATGACGAAGTAGCGGTCCGTATCGAGGAGCCTGCCGGGACCGACGATGGCGTCCCACCACCCCGGTTTGGGGTCGTCTTCCCGGTACTTCCCCGCCAGGTGGGCGCTGCCGGTCCAGGCGTGGGCCACCAGGATGGCGTTGGAGGCGTCGGCGTTGAGCTCACCGTAGGTCTCGAACACCTGGGTGATGGGCCCGAGGATCCGGCCGCTCTCCAGGCGGAGATCGGTATCGAAGGTGACGCTCTGCTCTGTGACTATTCCCACGGACATAAAAAACAAACCCCTTCTCCGGGGAGAGAAGGGGCTCAATGACGCGGCGGTCTGGAAGCGCCCATCTCATCTTTCCCCTACGGGTAGGATTTAGCACCTGGTTCTCACGGGGGAGAACCGGTTGCTGTGGTTTCATCGGGCCTATACCCTCCACCACTCTCGATAAGACGGCTGTTTATTAATTGTTCAGCCAGAATACGGAAGGGAGTCCGGCTTGTCAATTGAAATTCTCCGCCGGGGCGCCGGTCTCCGGTACGACCGCTTCAGGATTGACTTTACTTCACGTAATGCTATGCTTCCCCGTGCCGGACCATCATGACCCAAGGAGAGAGAGTATGGGGAGAGTGGCGTATCTTGTGACGGTTATCTTGTTGACCCTGCCCTTGTCGGGGTGTCTCGTGGCGGAAAGCCGCTACCTGCAGAAAGTGGCCGAGGCGGAAAACCTGACTGCGGAACAGCAGGCCCTGCAGAAGCGTTATGACTCCCTCGCCGCCGAGAACGGCGGGCTCAAGGCTACCGTTGACAAGCTCGAAAAGAGCCTGGCGGAGATGACTTCGGAGAAGAACCGGCTTGACGAAAGTCTCGTCAAAATGGCGGCGGAGCGCAAGGAGTTGGCGCAGGACCTGAAGTCTTCCCAGAGCGAGTCGCTGCAGCGGATCTCCGAGCTGCGGCAGAAGATTGCCGACCTGGAAACGAACAACGAGAGTCTCAGGAAGGAGATCTCCGGGCTCAAGCAGGAGATCGTCCGGATTCAGAAGGCAAAGGAGGAGGAGGTCCTCACCACCAGCAAGACCTACGAGCAGCTGCTGGACAAGATGAAGAACGAGATCTCCCAGGGGCAGGTCACCATCTCCGAACTGAAGGGGAAACTGACGGTCAACATGGTCGACGCCATCCTCTTCGATTCCGGCAAGGCAGAGGTCAAGGCGGATGGCCTGGTGGTGCTCCGCAAGGTTGTCGATATCCTGAAAACGGTCAAGGACAAATCGATCCGCATCGAGGGGCATACGGACAACGTGCCGATTCGTGGTCAACTGGCGGCCAGGTACCCCACAAACTGGGAACTGTCGGCCGCCAGGGCGATCAACGTCACCCGCTACCTGCAGGAGCAGGGGATAGAGCCCCAGGTCCTTGCCGCCGTTGCCTACGGCGAGTTCAAGCCGGTCGCCGCCAATGACAGCGAGGAGGGGAAAGCCAGGAACCGGCGCATCGAGATCATCCTGGTGCCGAAAGAGTGATGAAGAAGAAAGCCGCCCCCACACCGAAACCCAGGGAGTTCACCACCTCCCCCTTTTCCGCCCTGAAAGGGGTCAAGGCCACCGATGCCCCGTCGGTGCCCCCCGCTCCGCCACCTCCTCCCTCTCCGGCGGTCGGGAGGGATGACGCGGACATGTTCCTGCGGGCAATGGCCGATGTGCAGCGACTGCACCAGGTGAGACGGCCGCCGGCGCTGAAGCCCGCTGCACCTGCGGTCAAGCCGCTGGTGCGCCGGATCGAGGAGGACGAACAGCAGCTGTTCCTGCAGGCATTGCAGCAGCTGAAGCTCGATGTCACGTTCCGGGACGAACTCCCCGAGGAAGAGCCCGCGGTACCCCGCAGGTCCAGCCGGATGCGCCAGCTCCGGCGCGGCACGATCCGCATCGATTATGAGCTCGATCTCCATGGCCTGACCAGGGACGAGGCGATCGAAGCCCTGGAGGCTTTCATCGGCGGCGCTTACCGGCGCGGCCAGCAGGCTGTCCTGGTGATCACCGGCAAGGGGAACAACTCCTCCGGGGAGCCGGTCCTCCTCCGTGCCGTCAGGGAGTGGCTGGCCCGGGAGGGGCGGGAGATGGTCAGCGAGATCGTCATGGCCCCGAAGGAGATGGGTGGGGATGGGGCTGTGGTGGCCTTCATCCGGACCAGCGGGGGGAGCTGACCGATGGGGGAGTGTCGGTGTGGTCATTGTCAGCAACGGGAGAGGTCGCCGGGCAACCGGCGGCCTTTTTTTTCAGGACGGGCAGAGGGGGAGGGAGGCGAGGAACAGCCGCAGTTCCCGGTTCACGACCGCCGGGTTTTCCATCCCCGCCATGTGGCCCGCGTCCGGGACGATCACCAGCCGGGCATGGGGGAGTTTCTCGGCCAGGAGGCGGCTCTCTTCCGGCGGGATGGCCTGGTCGAACTCGGCTCCTATGACCAGGGACGGTATGTGCACGTCGGCCAGCCGGGGGGTGAAGTCCGGCCGCTCCCGCATGGCCAGCAGCCCACCTGCCAGTCCCCGGGATGACGTCCGGGCCATGATGCTCCCGACTTCGGCGCTCAGCGCCGAGCTCCCCTCGCCTGCCCGGGAAGAGAAGAGAATCGTGTTGAAGGCGTCGGTGACGATCCGGGGTCCCTTTGCCAGGACTTCCCGGGCCAGGGTGAGACGCCTCTCCTTCCCCGCCTCGTCGTCGGCCCCCGCCCGGGTGACCATGAAGCAGGCGGCACTCACCCTCTGGGGATATCTGGCGAGCATGTTCATCAGGACGTACCCCCCCATGGACATCCCCCCCACAACGGCCCGGTCAATGCCGAGGTGGTCCAGCAGGCCGATCATGTCGTCGGCAAAACAGTCCATGGAGTAGGGGCCATCCGGTGCGTCGCTCTCGCCAAAACCCCGCAGGTCGGGGGCTATGACCCGGAACTCCCCCTGGAGCGCCGTCAGTTGCGGCGCCCATATGCTGCGGGAGAGGGGGAAGCCGTGGATCAGCAGCAGGGGGAGCCCCGTGCCGCGGTCGTCGTATGCCAGTGAGATGCCGTTGATGATTGTGTGCATGGGTGGTCCGTATGAGTGGTGTATCCGGGAGAGGAAGGGGCTAACCGCCGACCTGCCCCGGGAAGGGTTGACCGAGAGCCAGCCGGACGATGTCGGCTATGCTGAAACGCTCCGTGCCGCGAAAACGGGGATCGCCCGTCTCCTGGACGAACCGGGCATTGATGGCGACGAGGGTCCGGTTGATGGTATCCAGATTCATCACCCCGTCACCGGGGAGGGATGACATGTCGCGGAAGTTTTCCGGGCAGTAGTCGACCCTCTGTTCGCCGTCGATGGCGGTGAGGAGCGGGAGCCCGTGGGTGCGGCAGATGATGGGGCGGTCGGCGTAGGCACGGCACCTGTCGTCGCACAGGAGCGGGCAGGGCCCCTCAGGGGGCATGTCACCCCCCTCTTCCAGGTGCCGGCGGGACTCGCCGGGGAGCAGTGCCAGGGCTGATGCCAGGGCGGCAGCCTCCACCGGGAAGACCGTGATGTGGCGGCAGCAGTCGCTGCAGCCGGCACGGCAGGCGATCTGGGCGGCGAAGCGGTTGGTGATCCCGTCGGTGAGCTCGTCGATGCGGCTGACGAGCAGGTGATAGTTGGCAAGTTCGGGGTTGTTCCGGCTGTCGGGCATGGCCTAGAGTAGCCCGAAATCAGGGGTGAAGGCAATGTTTTTGCGACCAGAAATGCTTTGACAAACAATGTTGCCATTAGCTAGTATTGCCCAAAAATGTCCGAGGTTGCTGAATGGAAGCAGTGCTTGCCCTCATCGGGGATGAGCTGAAAAGCGTCGAAATGCAGTTCAGGAAGGACCTGGAATCCAACGTCCCGCTGATCCGCAAGGTCGGGGAGTATGTCCTCTCCAGCGGGGGGAAACGGATCCGTCCCGCCATGCTGCTCCTCGCTGCCAAGCTCTGCGAATACACGGGGGACCGGCATGTCCCCCTGGCAAGCGTTGTCGAGTTCATCCACACGGCCACCCTGCTCCACGACGACGTGGTGGACAGCGCCAATATGCGCCGGGGCCTGGCTTCGGCCAATACCCTCTGGGGGAACGAAGCGTCGGTCCTCGTCGGCGATTTCCTCTTTTCCAAGTCCTTTTCCCTCATGGTTGCCGATGGCGACCTGGATGTCCTCAGGGTCCTCTCCGCCGCCACCACCCGCATTGCCGAAGGGGAGGTGCTCCAGCTGATCTGCACCAGCGATGTGGACCTGAGCGAGGAGAAATACATCGAAGTGGTTGTCTGCAAGACCGCCGTCCTCCTTGCCGCCGCCTGCCAGGCCGGCGCCATCATCGGCGGGGCCACCCCCGAGCAGGAGGAGGCACTGGCCGCCTTCGGCATGGACCTGGGGATCGCCTTCCAGTTGATGGACGACACCCTTGACTACATCGCCGATGAAAAAGAGTTCGGCAAGAGCATCGGCCACGACCTGGAAGAGGGGAAGGTGACCCTGCCGCTCATCGAGACCCTGCGCCGCTGCTCGGACGACGACCGGGAGACGGTCGGGGAGATCGTGGTCAAGGAGGAGCTGAGCCCGGAGGATTTCGACCAGGTTTTTGCCCTCGTCCGTGCCCACGGGGGTATCGAGTACACTGTCAGCCGTGCCAGGGATTATGTCGCATCGGCCAAGTCCCGGCTGGAAATATTCGCCGATTCGCCCGTACGCGCCGCCATGTTCAGGCTGGCGGACTACGTGGTTACGAGGGAGAGATAGTACCATGAAAAAATTGACTGCCGCACTGATGATACTGGCGCTCTGCCTGATGACCGGCTGCAACCGCGACAAGGGGGCCGGGAAAAAAGAGGGAGTGCCATCCCCGGCAGCCACCGGTGTAGCGTCGGAAGGGGCCATGGCGCCCGATTTCACCGTCAAGGGCCTCGACGGCGCGGAGGTCAAGCTCTCCTCCCTCAAGGGGAAGGTGGTGATGGTCAACTTCTGGGCGACCTGGTGCCCCCCCTGCAAGGAAGAGATCCCGTCGATGATGCAGCTGAACAAGAGCATGGAAGGGAAGCCGTTCCAGATGCTGGCCATCTCCATCGACGAGGGTGGCAAGGGTGCCGTGGAAAAATATTTCCAGACCAGCGGCAACTCACTGCCTGCCTATCTCGACACTGACGGCGCCATCTCCAAGATGTACGGCATCACCGGGGTGCCGGAAACATTCATCCTCGACCGGGCCGGCCTGGTGCAGAAAAAGGTTGTCGGCGGCATGGACTGGAGCTCTCCCGAAGTGCTCTCCTACCTGACCGAACTGATGAAAAAATAGCATGGGCGAGTCGAGCGACATATCCCTGTACGGTGCCTTCCTGGCCGGGGTCCTGTCGTTCCTCTCCCCGTGCGTGCTCCCCCTCGTCCCCTCCTTCATCACCTATCTGACCGGCCTCTCCTTTGCCGACCTCCAGGATGAGCACCCCACCCACCTGGTCCGGCGGCGCACGATGACCCACTCCCTCTTCTTCATCGCCGGCTTCACCATCGTCTTCGTGCTCCTCGGCGCCTCCGCGACCTTCATCGGCGGTTTCCTGCGCGAACACATGGCCGTCATGCGGAGAGTCGGCGGTGCGCTGATAGTGCTCTTCGGCATGCACGTCAGCGGCCTGCTCCCCATCGGGATGCTCCTCGGGGAGAAGAGGGTCACCCTGCACAACAAACCCGCCGGCTACTTCGGCAGCGTTCTGGTCGGCGTGGCCTTCGCCGCCGGCTGGACCCCCTGCATCGGCCCCATCCTCGCCTCCATCCTCATCGTCGCCGCCAAGGAGGCGACCGTCTACCGCGGGATCCTCCTGCTGCTGATCTACTCCCTCGGCCTTGCCATCCCCTTCTTCCTCTCGTCCCTGGCACTGCACCGTTTCCTCGTCTTGTTCAACCGCTTCAAGAAACACATCCGCCTCTTCGAGATCATTACCGGCCTCTTCCTGGTCATTGCCGGCCTCCTGATCTTCTTCGACCGCCTCTCCTCACTCCAGCGCTACTTCAGTTTTTAGCAGGTGTTCCCGAACCGGCATGCCGACGATCGGCTGGATCAGTGATCGTGGGGGTGGTGATGGTCGTGGCTGCAGTGGCCGTGACCGTGGGGTGACGGGTGCTGCTGGTGCCCTGCCCGGGGCCGGTGCCGCAATGCCTTGAGAACGGGGGCCTGGACACAGAGGGTACATTCCACCTGAAGGGTCGTGTGGCTGATGTGAAAGCGGGTGAAGAGCAGTTCCTCGATGCGGCGGAGGACCTCCGCCTGCCGCCCCTTGTACTCCGGGGCCACATCCACGTGGGCCGAGAGGGCGATGATGTGGGAGCAGATCGCCCAGAGGTTCATGTGGTGCAGGTCGTTCACCCCTTCGACCTCCCTGATCGCCCGTGCGACCTCCCCGCTGCTCATCCCCCGGGGAACCCCCTCCAGCAAGATGTGGGCCGCGTCCCTGACCACGCGCCAGGAACCCCAGAAGATGGCGACCCCGATACCGGCGGAGATGATGGGGTCCAGGGGGTACCAGCCGGTATAGTGGATCACCACGGCCCCGACGATGACCCCCACCGAGGCCGCGGCGTCGCCGACCACGTGGAGAAAGGCACTGTGCACGTTGAGGTCGTCATGGGAGTGGCCATGCAGGGCCGACGCGGAAAAGAGGTTGAAGGCCAGGCCGATGACGGCGATGACCAGCATGGGGACGCTCTTGACCTCGTGGGGGTCGAGGAAGCGGTGCCACGCCTCGTAGAAGATGCCGATCGCCATGAGAAAGACGGTACTGCCGTTGATGAAGGAGGCGAACACCTCCGTGCGGTGCCAGCCGAAGGTGCGGGTGTCCGATGCGGGATATGATGCGAGCTTGATGGCAACCAGGGAGAGGACCAGGGCGAAGAGGTCGAGAAAGACATGGGCGGCGTCGGACAGGAGGGCCAGGGAGCCGGTCCAGATCCCGCCGGCGATCTCCGCCGCCAGGGTGACCGCCGTCAGCATGATGGCAATGCGGAACCGTCCGGCAATGCTCGTGTCCAGATGTTCGCCGGTCATGGGGACCTCCTTCATCTGCCCTTTGCTATGATTGTAACAGCCGGCGGGGAAGGGTGCAATCGGGGTTTCGGGGGGAGTGTCGCCAGCGGCTTGCACGGGACCGGATTCCTGTTATGATTGGTTGGCAGGCTTTAATTCCAGGTGTGGCGGAGGTGTCCCATGAATCATCTGCTTTCCCGGGTTGCCAGGCTGGCCGGAGCGATGGGGCTGTTCGCCCTGACCGCATGCAGCGACGGCTCCGATTCCCGGACCGGCTCCATACCTGCCAGCAACTCCCCGTACGTGGTGTTCGCCTGGAACGATCTGGGGATGCACTGCCTGAATCCGACCTACGACACGGCCGTCATCCTCCCCCCGTACAACACGGTCTGGGCCCAGGTCGTCAAGCGGGGGAACCCTCCCCAGGTGGTTACTTCGGGCCTGTCGGTTGAATACCGCATCATCAACAATACCTCGTCGGCGGGGAAACGGGACTACGGGCAGTTCTGGGACAATGTCCTGGCCCTGTTCGGCGTCTCCCTGGCGCGGGACACGGGGCTCAACCTGGAAGACCCGGATATCCACAACGGCCTGGCGGGCAGCATGGTCCCGAAGGGTGATCATTTCCAGGTGAACGGCATCCCGGTCACGCCGGTGGACGACACGGGGACCTGGAACCCGTACCAGGTGGCGGAGATCACGGTCAAGGATGCCACGGGTGCGGTACTTGCCGTGACACGGACCACCGTTCCCACCTCCGACGAGATCAACTGCGCCAAGTGCCACCTTCCGACGGCCGCCAACAGCAACAACCCGTTCCTCGACATCCTGATGAAGCACGACAAGCTTCATCAACCGCCGGACGGCCTGCTGGTTCCCAAGCAACCGGTCCTGTGCGCCGGTTGTCATGGCTCGCCGGCTCTCGGCACCGTTGGGCCCGGCGATTCGGGTAAATATCTGTCCGCAGCCATTCACCGTGCCCATGCCGACCGCCTGGCACCGGACGGTGCGCCGGCCGCCTGTACGGACTGCCATCCGGGGGCCAGCACCAGGTGCAACCGCAGCCTGGCCCACACGAGCGCCAGCGGCAACTGCACCAGCTGCCACGGCACCCTGCGCAACGTGGCCTACTCCATCATCTCCTCTGCCCGGATACCGTGGCAGGACGAGCCGAAGTGCGCCACCTGCCACGGCGGCATTGCCGGCGTGGATACCGGCACCACCCTCTACCGCAATGCCAGGGAACATGGGGGCATCTACTGTGCCGGCTGTCACGGCAGTCCCCACGCCATGGTCCCCTCGCGGGTGGACTCGGACAATTACCAGTCCCTCCAGTACCAGGGGGCGGCAAAGGCCATGGGGAGCTGCGG
>CALMBF010000145.1 GCA_937860145.1 uncultured Geobacter sp. | reverse complement strand
AGATCTAGTACGGTCTCGTGGGCTCGGAGATGTGTATAAGAGACAGCCCTGAGATCGACGAGCAGGCCGGAAAGGCGCTCCGCAGGCTTGTCCGGCAGCAGCCGGAGGGTCTTCAGCAGCCGGGAGAGCCTGTCCCCATACGCCGTCAGGTCCTCGGTCAGCATCCTGATCCGCTCCAGCGCCTCCTCCCAGAAGTCGCTGGCATACACCGCCGGCGTCAGCCGGAGCTTCTGCTCCCCCTTCCCCCCGTCCGCCGGCCGCAGGTGGCCGGTCAGGGCGTAGGCGATGGCATCCATCTCCCGGCCGATCCGCTCCAGCAGGGAGGGGATGGCCTGGATGCACCCCTCCTCCAGCTGGCTGGTGATCTCCTGGTAGAGCTCGTCGAACCCCTCCGGGATCTCCCGGGTGACTGCTCCGGCGAGCTGGGGGAGCAACCCCCGCTCCGCCTTGCGCGGATGCTGCAGCTTTCCCAGGAGCTTGAGGATCCCCAGGCGGGTGACCTGGCTGGAGAGGTGGCTGGTGGCCACGTCCTCCAGGTGGTGCCCCTCGTCGACGATCAGCCGCTGGAACGGGGGGAGGATGGCCGTGGAGTTGAAGCCGGTCTGCTGGCGGAGGGAGAGGTCGGCCATCAGCAGGGCATGGTTGACGACCAGGATGTCGGCGCCGGCTGCGGTGCGGCGGGATGAGTAGAAAAAGCAGCGGCCGTAGTAGCGGCACTTCACCCGGCCGCACTGGTCCCCCTCGCAACAGAGCTCCTCCCACACCTCGTCCCGGGGGATGAAGCTCAGGTCGTCGCGACAGCCGCTGGCGGTGGTGTCGCTCCAGTCGATGATCGCCTGCAGCTCGGAGCGCTCCTCGGGGAAGAGCCCCGGTTCGTCCTTGTGGCTGCCGAGCTTGCGGAGGCAGAGGTAGTTGCCCCGCCCCTTGATCAGCACCGCCCGGAAATCGAGGCCGCCGTGCTTCTGCAGGAACGGTATGTCCTTGCCGGTGAGCTGCTCCTGGAGGTTGATGGTGTTGGTGGAGATCACCACCCGCTCGCTGTTGCGCTTCGCCCAGAGGGCCGCCGGGAGGAGGTAGGCAAGGGACTTTCCCGTGCCGGTGCCGGCCTCGATCATGGCGACCCGGTCGCCGTTGAACGCCTCGGCGACGGCAAAGGCCATGCGGGTCTGCTCCTCCCGCTGTTCGTAGCCGGCCAGGTTGGCCGCCAGCACCCCGCCGGGCGCGAAATTCGCCTCGATTTCGGCAAGGGAGAGGTACTCCACCTTTTTCCGGGCAAAGGGGGAGACCGCCTGGTAGCACTGCTCCAGGTCGTTGTCCACGATGTAGAAGCCGACCCCCTGGTTCCCCAGGGTGGCGGCGATCTCCAGGTCGGCCCGGGAGGGGGTGAGATTGCCGGAAGGGTGGTTGTGGATGACCACGTCGCCGAAGGACGCCGAGATCATGATCGCCGCGACGGCATCCCGGCTCCCCCGGGCGAGGGGCTCGGCGTCCACCACCAGTTGCGTCTCATCGGTCGTGCCGAGGAAGAAGACCTCGTTCCCGCCGCAGGCCGCTATCTCCCGGCGCATGGTCTCCAGGGCATGTTCCGAAAACAGGCGTTTCATGGGGATGAAGATACACTCGTTACCCGGGGGGGGCAAACAAAAATGGTCTCATGGAGAGCGGTTCAGGGGGCACACGGCAGGCCGGCCCCTCGCCATGGAATTAGAATTGCATAATACACTGACAGAAGGGACCGGTTTTCATGCACCGCCACGTCAGTGGCCGCCCGGTTTTTTTGCTACAGGTTTTCAGTGATTGGATACTGCCATATGACCGCAATTCCGCCAGAATACCGGGCATGCTTCCGCCCCGGCGACCTGGTAAGTGTCGGACTGTACCTGGCCGACACCACCTTTGTCGAAGACGCGGCCCTGATACTCGCGCTGAACGGCGGGAAGATGAGGCTGGAGCTCTGCGGGAACGGCTTCCCCCCCCACCTGTCCGCCCCGGACGGCAGCAGGGGGGTGATCACCAGGCAGGAGGGGCGCAATGTCCTCACCTGCAACGGGATGCTCAAGGGGGGGGTCACCGGAAGGATGATGCTGTTGGAACTGGCGGGGAACATCCGTGTGAACGAACGGCGCGAATACGCCCGGGCCGACGTCGCCATCGGCTTGGCCTACTTCCTCCCCTCGAGCCAGGAGATGGGGAGGATCATGACGGAATGGGAAGAGTTGAAAAAATGCCCGGGCTGCTGCCTGAGGGGTGACGTCCCCCCCTGTCGCAGCGACTGCCGGGGGAGGAGCGCGAACAACGGCATGACCCGCGCCAACTTCAGCGGTGCCAATCTCCGCTTCAAGATCAGGGAGTGCCTCTCCTACGGCACCCTCATTCACCTGAAAATTGCCCTGCCCGATGACCGGAGGGACCACATCCACGCCATCGGCTCGGTCGTCCGGACCCGGGAACTGCTGGCGGACATGATGCACCATGACTACTACTCCACGTCCGTGGCATTCCGGGCCATCGACAGCCAGGACAGGAGCAGGCTCGTGGAGTACGTCCTCCGGGAACAGCGCCGGGCCATCCTCTGACCCCCTCTCATCTCGTGATGGCGAACCCGTTGCGGTACCAGCCGAGAATACCGTCCTTCATGTTGTAGACCTCCCCGTAACCCTGCCGGGACAGTGCCTGGGCCACCACCCCGGAACGGGAGCCGACCGCGCAGTAGACAAGCACCGGCCGGTTCCTGGGGACCTCCCCGATCCGTTTCGCCATGGCGTCGATGGGGATGAGGGTCGAACCGGCGATGTATCCCTGGCGGCGCTCGTCCGGGGTACGGACGTCCAGGACGAATACGTTCCGGTTCTTTTCGATGAGTGCCTTCGCCTCCCGGGAGGTGATATCCCTGGCAGATGCGGCCAGGAGATCCGTAGCCGCAACCGTCACCAGCACCAGCAGTGTCACAATCCACTTCATGAATACGTCTCCTTGATCTTCATCCCTTATATTTCCAGCGTGTACCCGACCATCGCCGCCTGGAACTCCTTCGGCATCTCCCGGGAAAGCCTCGCCGACGCGGCAAAGCCGGTGCAGTGGGACAGGGCCAGCTTTCTCATCACCATGCCGCGGAGGACCTCCACCGTCCGGTCGAACTGCTCCCGGCTGCAGAAGCCGAGGTGACTGCCGCCGATCACCGCGTAGATATCCCTCCGGCCGGTCACGTAGGCAACGTGCTCCAGGGTATTGATAAGACCCGCGTGGCAGCAGCCGAGAAGGATCACCAGCCCCTTCTCCGTCTCGATCACCAGCGACTGGTCATCGGGTGTCGTATCGTGCTCCTGGCCGCTGCAGTCGCAGTAGAGCCCCCGGTCGCCGCTCTCGAAGGGGGTGACCCGCGGCACCTCGCCGGTGAGGGCAATCCCCGGGGCGATCTCCCGGTATGACCCGCTCAAGTCGAAGAGCGCTCCGGCAGCCTCCAGAACGGCGCGTTCGTGGGGGATGCCGATGGGATAGCACTCCCCCGTGTCCTTGACCCGGTGGCGCGGGGCGAAAATCCCTTCGTGGGCGTAGACCGCCTTCCCCCCGCATTCGGTGAGGAGCGGCAGGAGTCCCCCCGTATGGTCGAAGTGCCCATGGGAGAGCACGACCTTCCCGACCCGGGTGAGGTCCTTCCCCATCCGCCGGGCATTGTGCAGCAGGGTAAACCCCTGCCCGGTGTCGAACAGGACCGGCTCCCCCCCCTCCGGTTCCACCAGGGCGGCAAAACCGTGTTCACCCAGGGTCCCGGAGATCGGCCCGACCGAGTTATCGCACAGGATGGTGACGCGCACGCTCATTTGTCGCAACAGTTCCGGGGAAAGCGCGGGACCCCCAATTTGGCGAGCAGGTTGAACATGGGACAGAACTGGGTGAATCCGGACTGCAACAGGTTGAGGCCGACAAAGCCGGTGAACCAGAGCCAGTAGGGGGAATGGAAGTGGGCCAGCAGCAGGGAGGTGAGCACAAATGACCCGGCAATGATCCTGACGACCCGTTCGATGTAGAACTCTTCTTTCATGATGACCCCCGTTTGCAGACATACGGCTTGAGATATATATAAAATACCATATACATGTCGTACAAACAATAATCTTGTTCAGGGGTGCGTTTTTTCTTGAAAAGGGGGTGAGTGCACCCGCATAATTATATTTTTAAGGAGATATCCCATGTCAATAGCCCATCGCGTGAAAGATATCGCCGAGGGGGCCCGCCGGGCATCCCTCGTCATGGCCAGGCTTTCGTCCGGCGCCAAGAACGACCTCCTCCTGGCCATGGCGGACGCCCTGACAGCCGCCTCCGACGGGCTGATCGCGGAGAACGGCAAGGACCTTGCCGCCGGCCGGGAAAAGGGGCTGTCCGATGCCATGCTCGACCGGCTGATGCTGAACGAATCCCGGATCACGGGGATCGCCGATGCCCTGCGGGAGGTCGCCGCCCTCCCCGACCCGGTCGGTGCGGTCGACCGGATGTGGCAGCGCCCCAACGGCCTGCAGGTCGGGAAGATGCGGATCCCCCTCGGGGTCATCGGCATCATCTACGAAGCCCGCCCCAACGTCACCGCCGATGCCGCCGCGCTCTGCCTCAAGGCGGGCAATGCCGTGATCCTGCGGGGGGGCTCGGAGGCGATCCACTCCAACCTGGCCATTGCCGCCGTGCTCCGCGCCGAGATGCGCCGGGCCGGCATCCCTGAGGAAGCCCTGGCGGTGGTCCCCTTCACCGAACGGGAAGGGGTGCTGGAGATGCTCAAGCAGGAGGAGCTCATCGACCTGATCATCCCCCGCGGCGGCGAGAGCCTGATCCGCTTCGTCGTGGAACACTCCCGCATCCCGGTGATCAAGCACTACAAGGGGGTCTGCCACATCTTCGTCGACCACGCCGCCGACATCCCCATGGCGGGGAAGATCGTCGTCAACGCCAAGACCCAGCGCCCCGGGGTCTGCAACGCCCTGGAGACCCTCCTCGTCCACCGGGAGATCGCCGACGCCTTCCTCCCCCGCATTGCCGACGCCCTGACCTCCCTCCAGGTTGAGATCAGGGGGGACGAGACCGTCTGCGCCCTCGTCCCCCGGGCCATCCCCGCCACGGACGACGACTGGGGGGCCGAGTACCTCGACCTGATCCTGGCGGTGAAGGTGGTGGACGACATGGACCAGGCCATCGAGCACATCAACCGCTACTGCTCCCTGCACACCGAGGCGATCGTCACCAACGACTATGCCAATGCCCAGCGGTTCATCCGCGAGGTCAACTCCAGCACCGTGCTGGTGAACGCCTCCACCCGCTTCGCCGACGGCGGCCAGCTCGGCCTCGGCGCCGAGATCGGCATCTCCACCACCAAGCTCCACTCCTTCGGCCCCATGGGGCTGGAGGACCTGACGACCACCAAATTCATAGTTTATGGCAACGGGCAAATAAGAAGTTAAATGCAGGCTCGGGGCTCGGGGCTCAGCCATCAAACCAGGTCTACCATGAAAATCGGCATTATCGGCGGCACCTTCAACCCCATCCACCTGGCCCACCTCCGGATCGCCGAGGAGGTGCGGGACCGGCTCGGCCTGGAGAGGGTGATCTTCATCCCCGCGGCCAGGCCCCCCCACAAGGAGCCGGACGATTACCTCTCCTTTGCCCACCGCCTGGCCATGGTCAGGCTGGCCATCGAGGACAACCCGGCGTTCAGCGTCTCCTCCCTGGAGGAGGAGCTGGGGGGGACCTCCTACTCGGTGCACACCCTGACGGAGCTCCGCTCCCTCTACCCGGGGGACGAGCTCTACTTCATCATCGGCAGCGACTCCTACCGGGACATCTCCTCATGGTACCGGTACCGGGAGCTCTTCTCCCTCACCAACCTCGCCGTGGTGGAACGGCCGGGGGCGGAGATCACCGACCTGCGCACCCCCCTGACCGTTGCCATGGCCGGCGAATTCTGCTATGATTCCGATTCACTGCGCCTGACCCACCGGTCAGGCTTTTCCGTCTGTTACCTGGCCGGGATCCCCCTGGCCATCTCATCCAGCGAAATACGGAGGCTGGCACGGAGCGGGAACTCCCTCCGCTACCTCCTCCCCGACAGGGTCGCGGGATACATCGAAGAACAAAGGATATACCGAGCATGCACGTAAAACCCGTCATCAATTCCGCAGATCGCGCCGTCACGTCCGCAGCACTCGCCCTGGACAAGAAGGCGTTCAACGTAAGGATCCTCGATATCCGCAAGGTATCCACCATTGCCGACTACCTGGTGCTCGCCACCGGCACGTCGGACAAGCAGGTGATCGCCATTGCCGACTCGGTGAAATCCGGCCTGAAGAAGTACGGCAAGGCCATCGACATCGAAGGGGCCAGGGAGGGGAAGTGGGTGGTCATCGACTACGGTGACGTCATCGTCCACGTCTTCCTCGAGGACATGCGCTCCTACTACGACCTGGACGAACTCTGGAGCAACGCCGACGAGGTGCCGGTCCCGGAAGAGTACCTGTGGGAGCACCGGGAGCCGTGAGACTCCGCCTGCTCTGGGTGGGGAAGACCCAGGAGGCGTGGGTCAGGGCCGGCATCGACGAGTATGCCGGCCGGATCAGGCGCTACGCCCCCCTGGAGATCCTCGAGGCCAAGGAGGAAAAGGGGGCTCCCCCCGAGATCATGCAGCAGCGTGAGGGGGAGCGGCTGGCGAAACTCCTGCCGAAGAACGGCCGCCTGATCCTCCTGGACGAACTGGGGGAGCAGCCCACCTCGGCCGGCTTTGCCGAGATCGTGGGGAGGTACCGGGACGGCAGCACCCCGGAACTGGTCTTCGCCATCGGCGGCGCCTACGGCTTCTCCGCCGAATTCCGTTCCCTGGCCGACCGCAGCCTCGCCCTCTCCCGGATGACCTTCACCCACCAGATGGTCCGCCCCTTCTTCCTGGAACAGCTCTACCGCGCCCACACCATCCTGGGCAACGAATCGTACCACCATTGAAAGACAGGCTCGGGGCTCGGGGTTAAGGGCTCGGGGCTTTTTCTTTAGCCTTTAGCCTTTAGCCTTTAGCCTTTAGCCTTTAGCCTTTAGCCTTTAGCCCTGAGCCCTGAGCCCTGAGCCCTGAGCCCTGAGCCCTGAACCCCGAGCCCTTGACCGAATCATGGAGGAATGACATGCCGAAGAAACCGCTCGTACTGATGATCCTGGACGGATGGGGGATAGCCTCCGCGTCCGACACCAATGCCGTCTCCCTGGCGAGCACCCCCAACCTGGACGGGCTCCTGCGGGAGTACCCCCACACCCGGGTCCTCACCTCCGGCATGGCCGTCGGCCTCCCCGAGGGGCAGATGGGGAACTCGGAGGTCGGCCACCTGAACCTGGGCGCCGGCCGGGTCGTCTACCAGGACCTGACCAGGATCAGCAAGGCGATAGCCGACGGCGACTTCTTCGACAACCCGGTCCTCCTGGAGTGCATCAGGAAGACCAGGGCTGCCGGCGGCCGGCTCCACCTCTCCGGCCTCCTCTCCGACGGCGGGGTCCACTCCCACAACACCCACCTCTACGGCCTGCTGGAACTGGCGAAAAAGGAGGGGCTGACCGAGGTCTTCATCCACTGCCTCCTGGACGGCCGGGACACCCCCCCCCAGAGCGGGGCCGCCTACCTGGAGGAGCTGGAACGGGAGATCGGCCGGATCGGCGTCGGCAGGATCGCCACGGTCATGGGTCGCTACTACGCCATGGACCGGGACAACCGCTGGGACCGGGTGGAGAAGGCCTACGCAGCCATGGTCCGGGGCGAGGGGGTCTGCCGGGAGTCATCCGCCGCCGCCATCGGCAGCAGCTACGACGAAGGGGTGCACGACGAGTTCGTCGTCCCCTGCGTGATCTGTAACGGCGACAAGCCGGTCGGGACCGTACGGGACGGGGACGGCTTCATCTTCTTCAACTTCCGCTCCGACCGGGCCCGGGAGATCACCCGCGCCCTGGCGCTGGACGATTTCGACGGCTTCCCCCGCGACGACCGGCCGAAGCTCTCCTCCTACGTCTGCATGACCGAGTACGACGCCACCTTCGGCCTCCCCATCGCCTTCGGACCGGAGGAACTGACCAACATCCTCGGCGGCGTCCTGGCGAAAGCAGGCAAGACCCAGCTCCGCATCGCCGAGACCGAGAAGTACGCCCACGTCACCTTCTTCTTCAACGGCGGCGTGGAGGAGCCGTTCCCGGGCGAGGAGCGCTGCCTCATCCCCTCCCCCAAGGAGGTGGCCACCTACGACCAGAAGCCGGAGATGAGCGCGTTCCGGGTGACGGACGAGCTCCTGGCCAAGCTGGACGAGGACCGCTTCGACGTGGTGATCCTCAACTTCGCCAACTGCGACATGGTGGGGCACACGGGGATCATCCCGGCGGCAATAGCGGCGGTGGAAGCGGTCGACACCTGCGTCGGCCGGCTGATCGCCAGGGTACGGGAACTGGGGGGGGCGGCCCTCATCACCGCCGACCACGGCAATGCCGACCAGATGCGCGACACCGACGGCTCGCCCTTCACCGCCCACACCACCAACCCGGTCTGGCTGATCCTGGTGGATGACGCCCGCAAGGGGGCGAAGCTGCGGGAAGGTGGCCGCCTCGCGGACATCGCCCCGACCATGCTGGAGATGCTGGGGCTCCCCAAGCCGCCCGAGATGAGCGGGGAGAGCCTGCTGGGCTGATATCGTCGTCGATACGGCAGCAGATGACAAAGCCGCCCTTCTGCACGGAGCAGAGGGGCGGCTTTTTTTGTTCACGGGCAGGATCTGGCTTTACATCCTGACCAGGTGCACCGCACAGGAGATGCACGGGTCATAGGCCCTTACCAGCCGCTCCAGGGCACCGGTCAGCTCCGGGACATCGGCCCCCTCCATCCGCCTGGCCAGGGCGAGGAGGTCGGCTTCCAGGGCAGCCTGGTTGATGGCGGTGGGGGTGATGACGTCGGCGGCCGTGCAGATCCCCCGGCCGTCGAAGGCGTAGCTGTGGACGAGTACCCCCCGCGGCGCCTCGACGGCGGCGCTCCCCTCCCCCTTCCGGGGGGCGAACCGCACCGGTTCCTCCCGGGCGAAGCCCGCATCCAGGAGGGTCGCGACGATCTCCAGGGAGCGCTCCACCGCCAGGAGCAGTTCGACCGCCTGGGCCAGGTTGTTGGCGCGGATATCCGCCCCGGTCACAAGCGCCCGGCTCTCCGTGAAAGCCTCCCCTGCCCGTGGCGACAGCGGCATCCCCAGGTTCAGCCGGGCGAGCGCCCCGACCGTGGGAGGCCGGCCGTTGACGAGGGTCTGCTTGGCATTGCCGTCCTCGGACAGCCGTTCCCGCAGGACGTCCCGGTAGGAAGCGACGGGAACGGTCTCGCCGTCTCCCGTGGCCAGGGTGTCGCCGATAAGTGGCGCCCCTCCGTCACCCCTGACGCGCAGGTAGCCGGGGGTACCCAGGCTTTCCTCACTCCGGTAAAAGTCACGGAACAGCTCGTAGGTCGCCCGTGCATCGGGGAGGGCGGCCTGCAGGGCCTCCCGCAGTTTCAGCAACCCCTCCCTCGGGACCGGTTTCCCCATGCTGCCGGGGATGAGGGTGACCGGATGGATGGTCCTCCCCCCGACGGTTTCCTGGATCAGGTTCCCCGCCGCCTTGAGACGGAGCCCCCTCTTGAGCTCTTCCGGTGCCTTCCCGGCGAGCCCGGCCAGCCCCGTGGCATCCACGTGGTCAGGGAGGACGAGGCAGTAGAGGTGCAGGGCGTGGCTCTGCAGGTGCCCGCCGTAGAGGATCAGCTCCCGGTGGAGCCGCACCTGCTCCGAGACCCGGACCCCCATCGCCTCTTCGATGGCCATGATCGAACAGACCCGGTGGACCGTGGAGCAGAGGGAGCAGATCCGGCAGACGATCTCCGGCACTTCCGGGTACCCTTTCCCCCTGAGGAGTGCCTCGAAGAGGCGCGGCGACTCGTAGAGGGAGAGGGCGACCCTCTCCACCCTTTTCCCGGCACAGAAGACCGTGATCCGGCCGTGCCCCTCGACCCGGGTCAGGGGGCTTATTTCAATCACGCTGGTCATAGTCCCACTCCGGGTAGAAGCGCTGCATCCGGCTGACGATCTCCTCCCGGCTGAACCCCTTGTCGAGGAGGAGCCGCACCTCGGCGGCGACATTGGCCTCGGCCACCGGCCCCCGGCACCCCTCGCAGACGATGCCGACCGCGGGGCACCGGGCATGGCACCCAGCCTGGATGAGCGGACCGAGGCAGAGTTCGCCCCGTTCGATGAGGAGACAGAGGTTCTCCCTGCCGCGGCACTGGGCGCAGACCGGATAGGACGGGAATTCGGGGAGCGTCCCCCGGAGGAGGGCGGCCAGGGTAACCAGCAGCTCCCCCTTTTCCGGCGGGCAGCCGGTAATGGCGAAATCCACCTTGACGAAGCGATGCAGCGGCTGGGGGTTGAAGGTCTTCATCCCGTCCGCTGCCGCTCCGTAGACCGTTGCCGCCAGCTCCCTCCTCGCCTCATGGTTCTTCATGGCAGCAACCCCGCCCCACAGGGCACAGGTTCCGAAGGCAACGAGCAGACGGCTGTAACTCCGCAGCTTGAGCACCGTTTCCAGGTCATCGGGGGTGGAGACGGCCCCCTCGACAAACGCCACGTCGATCGGGCCGGTCATGCAGCGTTCGGTGAGACCGAGGGGGAAATAGTCGACCAGGAAACGCTGGGTGATCTCCGACAGCTCGTCCTCGCAGTTCAGCAGCGTCAACTGGCACCCGGAACAGGCAGTCAGCCCGGCTATGGCGATGGTCGGTTTCTTCATAGAGCCCCGCTGACCCCCTGCAGGTCGCTGTAGCGGAAGACCGGTCCGTCACTGCAGCAGAAGAGGTCCCCCACGGCACAGTGGCAGCAGAGGCCGACGCCGCACTTCATCCTCCGCTCCAGGGAAAGGTAGATCCGTTCGGCAGGGATGCCGGCCCCCTGGAGCTCTGCCACGACACAACGGTACAGCGGGGGGGGGCCGCACAGGGCCGCCACGGTGTCCGCCGTGCCGAAATTCACCCCCCGGAGGAGGGTCGGCAGGAGGCCGGTATTGCAGGTCAGCCCGCCTGGCGCCTCTTCCGTGGCAAAATCGACGGTCAGGAAGAGATGCATGTCCCGGCGGCTGCTCAGGTCGGCCAGCTCCTCCTTGAACAGGATGGCCGCCGGCTCCCGGGCACCGTACATCAGCGTGATCTCGCCGAACTCTCCCCGCCGCATGAGCAGAGCGTAGAGCAGGGAACGGAGCGGCGCGATCCCCAGCCCCCCGGCAATGAGCAGGATGTTCCGGCCGGTCCACTCATTGAGGGGGAACCCGTTGCCAAGGGGACCACGGACCCCCACCCGCCCCCCGGGGAGGATCCGGTGCAGCATGCCGGTGACGTGTCCCACCCTCCTGACACAGAGCTCCAGGCAGCCGTCGCCCCGCGGGGGGCCTGCCAGGGAGACGGGGGCCTCGCCACCTGCGGGGACCGAGAGCTGGACGAACTGCCCCGGCGTGAAATCGAAGCGCTCCCCCTCCCCCCCCTCCATGGAAAGCAGGTAGAGGGTGGTATCGGCGGACAGCTCCCGCACCCCGCGGACCCTCGCCGGGACCGGCAGCAGTGACTGATCACGGCTGAGCGTCATCGTCCCCCTCCTTGAACAGTTCCAGAAGGTCGATCCCCACCGGACAGACTTCACGGCAGCGGCCACAGCCGACGCAGGAGACGACCCCGCGCGTCGGCCCGAAACCGAGATACTTGTGCTGGTAACGGTAGTGAAACCGCTCCACCCGGCTCTTACGAAAATTGCCGCCGCCGGCCACTTCGCCGTGAGCCCGGAACAGGCAGTTGTCCCATTCGCGCAGCCGCGTCGCGGACTCTCCGTCCAGTGAACCGTTCTCCCGGATGTCGAAACAGTAGCAGGTGGGGCAGCAGAGGGAGCAGGCACCGCAGGAGAGGCAGCGCCCGGCAAACTCCCCCCAGAGCGGGCTCTCCCCGAACCTCTCGCCCCGGGCCGCTGCCTGCCGGATCGTGTCCGCCAGGGCGCAGGTCCGGGATGGAGGAGGTGGAGAATCACCCTCTGTCAGGTACGGTGCCACCATCTCCAGGAGCGCCGTACCTTGAGGGGTCATCCCTTCAAGCTCGAAGCCGCCTGCGACCTGGCGCATGAACAGGTCGCACGCGGAGCTTTCCCCCTCGGCAAGGTCGCCGCAAAAGCAGAACTCATCGGGTTCGCAGGAGAGTCCGACCAGGGTCAGGGCGCTTCGCCTGGCACGGTAGAGAGGGTCGGGGATATCGCCGAGGAACACCCTGTCCAGGTAGGCGATCCCCTGCAGGTCACAGGGGTGGAGGCCGAACAGGATGATCTCGGGAACGGGGGAGTCAGGAAGACGGTACCCTGTGTCCGGGGCATAGGTGAGTATGGGTTCGCAGGGGTGCAGGAGGAACTTCTTCGGCGGGATGAGCGTGCGGCGGTACCCCAGCTGCAGCTCCGCCGCGGCCCTGACCGGCCCGAACGTCATGACCCCGTCGTCGGTCAGGACCGGGCCGTGCAGCTCGCCCCTGCCGGCGAGGATCTCCACGAAGGGGGCGAGCGATTCGTGACCGAGGAAATTCCGTGCCATGAAAGCCTCCTCACACAGAGAAAGCATATCACATCCGGGAGATTGGGCAATTTGGACGGGGAGACCGGTTACTGGACGCTGCCGTTCAGCAGAAACTGCGCGGTCGTTTTCGGCGACAAGAAAAGTCACTCGCAGAAGGAACCGCCTCTGGCCACACCGGCGGGAAAATGACCGCTGGATTTTTCACAACAGAGTCATCCCTGTAAGACAGAAAAGCCGCCAGACAATGTGCTGGCGGCTTTTCTGTTACATTACGGTGGCGGCCTTGACCCGCCCGCCCAGGTTTTTCTGGCGGTCGGCGTACAAGGACGTGGTTATAGAATCACTTTCACAGGGTAATTCTCGGAGTAACAACGATTCGCCTCTTTGACGATGGAAATGACCTCTTTCGATTTACTTACTGCTACAAACATAAGCGAGTGCCAGTAAATCGCGGTTGCATGGCAGTCGCCAAGGCGCTCTTTGATTCTTTCAAAGTCAGTTGTGAAGCGAATGCGGCGAAAATGGTGAAACACCGAAATAACCGCTTCGTTCGGCAACTGGCAAAGAAGATTATGGATGTCCTTATATGAAACGTGCTTTTCACCGCATGATTTTTCAGGTTCAAAACCGTTGTCCGGGTCGAGGAAAAGCAATTTCCCGGCATCGCAAGGGACAGCCCCAAAATACTCTCTTCTGTTCTGGTGGGTGAAATGTTCTTCTTTTCTATGGATACTTACTTGATACTTCGCTTTTGTGAATTGTGGCAGCAACTTGACTTTTTCGACGCTTCGAGAGCTGCGAACTTCATGACAGAAGTCTATGATGGCTCGTCTTGCGGGGAATAACGATGGATGAGTCTTGCCGTCGTCTCCACCGTCATCAGGCGTCATCATGAAAAGTATGTCAAGAGAAGGCACTTTCAGCGTGTCGGTCAGAAAGTCATGATAGTCCCATTTGAAACTATCCTTCGAGTCTCCGAGGTATTGTAGCTTCATTTTTCTCTTTCTCTATAACGGGCATGGCTTTGACCTGCCGGATTTTGAGGTCGTAAGTCTTGCTGAATATTTTTTGATATGTGTTTTTCTTTCTCAGTTAAGTCAAAAGCATACAAGCACCCACCATGGTTATCTTGCGTGCCTATTCAGGCACACATATTTTAACTTTCGACATTTTTTTTATTGCAAAAGATCGCTCATCATTTCTCATATAGCAGTAACCTCGGACGCAGAGGTTATTGAATTTCTTGAGTTCAATAGGTTTTATTTTGCGATTAGTAGTCTCGCCGCCATATTTTTTGTAGACAAACTGAATATCTTGTTCATTTCTTATCGCATCTTTTATAACGTCCAATTTTTTCACGAATGATGATTTTGATACTCTTTCTTTATAAGTAAATTCTTTACCCCCATGTTGGCTTGAATGACATTCTTCGCACAATACCATTAGGTTATCCTCTCTGTGACTGCCTCCTTTTGATATTGGTATTATATGATGTATATGCAGATTAGACGGTGAATCGCATGCTTCGCAAGCAGGATTCAACATCAGAAGTGAGTCTCTTCGTGCGTCCCAATCTGGAGGGCGTGACAACCAATAATCATAAAGCATTGTAAGTTTTGGATTAGACAAGAGGTTTAACAAATCTGATCCACATAAATCTTTTATTTCCATCTTGAGTCCATCAATTTTTGCAATGTTGCTTTCTATTTTGTTCTTTATGTTTTTTAATTTGATAGTTTCATTTTCAACAGTAACTTTGCCAAAAACGGCATTAATTAATTTATAGATTGGGTTGTTAATTTTTTGTATGGTACGTTCAGTGGTAACAAATTGAACTTTTAACGTCTCGTTTTCTCTAACTATATCGTTAATAATTGAGAATATATGGTTATTATTGTCAGATATAGCTCTAATTTTTTCCATATGAGAAAGTTCTGCTTCGTAACAGGATCCATGATAAATCCAACCGTTAGATAAGACTTCTTCATTCATACAATCATTTAAACACAATATGCATACCTTATTAGAGAGTATTCGAAGAAAATTGTCAGCATTACCGATTATTTTCTCAGTGCTGTTATTAAAGATAACTTTAACTTTTTGTTGGTCATAGACGTGGGTGATTTTACCAAGCCCCCATTCGAACTTGCTTTTATGGACCACATAATTTCCCACATTAAATGACACTACTCACTCCGTTTTAAATTCTTATTTCTTCACCAATATTGTCGATATCAGGCCGATGCAACTTGGGCAAAATTCCGCTACTACTCTAGATCATCATTTAGTTCTATTCAACGGGCCGGGACTTGACCCGCACCGGGGCGCTTCTCAACCCCGGTCGGCGTCCAAGGCCCTTATTATGTAACTTTTTGTTTTTTCAAATCACTCATATCTTTTAAAAAACTATTAAGCTTTTCATAATTGTTAATATGCAGGTTCTGCATGAATGTGAGATTCTTAATATCAGCTTTAATTGGTAGCATATTTTCTAGTTCAAATGGAATTACAGTAACTTTATTATCCTTGTCTTCAAGCATGTCGAGAGCAATTTTGATTTCTTTTTGTAAATTACCGTTCTTGTCAAAGGCATTTCTTGTAATGACTGGAATGAAAAAATCTGAGTTGTGAATGGCATTTTGTATTGCAATGGCCCAGTTGTCATTTGGCTTGAGATCTACTGCATCTAGCCAAGGTTTGAATCCATTTCTTGCCAAGCTTTCCCTGAGGTTCTCAGCAATTTCTTCATCTTCGCGTGCATAACTAATGAATATATTTGGCTCAGAATTAATTGCAATTTTCCTATCAGCTACAACTTTTGTCACGTATCCAATTACAGCGCTCGTAGCAGCAGCAAATATAGCTATTATATTTTTGTATGCATCTGAACTATTTATATGCGGCCAAAAATAAAATATTAATGCGATACCAAGGCTTATGATAGATATAAATGCGCTTATTATGGTCAAATTATGATATTGATTGGTTTTCATTTTATACTCCCTTAACAACTATAATAAAAATAATTATTAGACCAGCTCCAATAATATTTGAAATAATGCCAAGCCAAATAATTTGCCCTTTAGTGTTATCATTCTTTCTCTCCCAGTCCTGGTGTATCGACATTACCCATAGCAAGAGAAAGTAATTGAGGACTAAATATCCTCCTGAAGTTACTAACTGCTGTACAATATTAAGCAAATTAGGGTTCGGAAGAGAATATAATTTCGCTAGATCCATTAAGTAGACAAGTGCGGCTGACATTGCTGCAAGCGTAAACTGTACTCCGAGAAAAAAATCCTGCCGCTGCCATCCTGTGCCTCGTACAAGCTTTTTTGCTACTGAGCCTGACAGTAGCAGGACAACGGGTATACCAATAGCAATCAAATATCTGTGTATAAGCAATTCTGCAGTCTCCTTATCTTTAATTGTTCACATAACTGTTATGAGGTTGACCCTCCATCGGCGGGTCTTGCCGATTGTTGGGAATTCACTTCTTGGGCACCTTCGAAAACAAGGAGACCAAAAACGGAATGTTAGTAATAATTGCTCCAATAATTCCACCTGCAACAGCTGCGAAGAAAGTGACGTATTGTAAATATGTTTGTGAAACTATATCTGTCATGTGTTTAACTGTCTCTCTTATTTCAGAAAGAGTCAGAGCCGGAGTTACGAAATGATTATAAAAATATGATCTGAAGGCATTGCGATTCCATGTCTCTGAGTTTTCAGGGTCAAAAGAGTCTTTACCTTGTTTTAAGCTTAATTGGTCTCTTGCAAACTGGTTACACGCCACCTGAAGAGAAAGGGCATTTCTTCTAGCTGATTGCATTAGGCTCAGTTTTTTTGAAAGTTTATGACATGGTAAATTAAGTAATTCGACATAGTCAGATGTAAGTTTCTCTAACATTTCTTCAATTAGTCTGGAATTTTTTTCAAGCCTTTGCTGCAAAGTACAAACAGACAGAAAGTGCATTGCAGAAAAAGAGTTCTCCTCCAAAAAGTAACAGAAGAACCTAAGCGGTTCATCATATTCAAGTAGTCGTGGCAGTGATATATCTATGTCATTGTACTCATCGCATGACACTTGCAACCTATCTGAATCATTCGATATCGTTAAATTTATTTCTGGATGTAATGGGCAAGGTGGGACAACAACTCCTCGCCACTTATCGGTAACTAACTTGCTGACAAGAAATTCTCTGATTTCCTGGCCAAACATTGTAGTGGAAGAGTCATCGTCAATTTCAGCATAAGCCAAAAAAAACATGCCGTTGTAAATGACATGTACTTTTTCAATCACATTTTCTTCGTACCTAACTTCAAATGCATATTTTCGTTCTGTTTTTGGTAAAAAGAGGTCGAAGCTGAGAATTGATGAAGATTCTTGAAGAAAATAGTCGTTTGGTGATGCATTCTGATGCTCGAACGGCTCAAAATGTTCCAATTTAAGCTCGCCAAGACGCTTGAGACCTTTTATGTCAGGACATTTACGGAGAACTTCCTCGACATCCTTGTGCAGCTCAATCACTCGTTGGTAATACTTACTATGGCTATCGTTAGTTTCCCAAGCCTCATCGAAGGCTTTAATAAGATCTTGATCCGTGATTTTAAGTAGAACCATTCCTATTTTGGCAATATACCTTTTCTCAGATAATTTCTCATGTGTTTGCATTCTATTGTTTCCTTTTGTCACCAACTCAGTATTGGGCAGTTATAAGCATATAGTATAGATTCATGCATCTAATATTATATGTAAAATATCATCATCCAACAGCATCCAACATTAGATGCTGTTATATAATATTAGTACTTTCCCTTTTACTGCGTCCTTTTTTGAGCATCCAAGATCATATGCTTCTCCAGTTCGTTTCCCTTTATCCCGCCGAAACCTGATGAGCAGATACCGCGTTACTGCTTCAGCGACTCCTCATGCCAGCCTGCACCTCTCCTCCACCCAACACAAACCGCCTCCACAACGCCGCAACGTGCCGTAAACGAAAAAGCCGCCCGATCAGCAAAGCTCTCGCTGACCACGGCGGCTGCCTGGCTCCCTCTCCCCTCCATCCTGCATAACATCGGGCCTCCATAAAATGCATGACTGCAATCACATGAGGTTTTCTTATACCCCCGCCGTCACTCCTCTGTCAACGGCGGATCATTAAAAACCGGAGAGCACCGGGACAAGCATCTTTTGTTTGCCAAACGCTCCGTAAGGGCTACACTATCGACTGCCGGGACGTTCACCTCCGGCCCCATCCACATATCGCCCGACCGGGCACGGGAGCCGCCCATGACACAGTATCGCCACCGCCTGCCGACTCTTACCCTCGCCACCCTCATGTTTGCCGCATCCACGGCCATCGCCGCCCCACCCTCCCCGCCGCTGACGAGCAGCGCCGCGGAGCAGACCGGAGTGGCGCTCACCATCTACAACGCCGGCCTCGGCCTGGTGAAGGACCGGCGGGAGCTGCAGCTGCCACGGGGTCGGGGGGAGCTCCGCTTCATGGACGTGGCGTCCCAGATCATCCCGGAGAGCGTCCACATCACCCCTCTGGCAGGCCGTGACACCCTGCGGGTGCTGGAGCAGAACTACGAGTATGACCTTCTCAACCCCCAGAAGCTGATGGACAAGTACGTGGGGAAGGAGGTGAAGCTGTACGAGAAAAACCCCTACAGCGAGCGGGAGGAGACGGTCACCGCCACCCTGGTGGCCAATAACGGCACCCCCATCTACCGGATCGGCAGCGACATCACCTTCAACCACCCCGGCCGGGTGACCCTCCCCGGCGTGCCGGACAACCTCATCCCCAAGCCGACCCTGGTCTGGCTCCTGGACAATGACCGGGAAGGCTCCCAGGCCGTGGAGGCCAGCTACCTGACGGGGGGGATCTCCTGGAAGGCCGACTATGTCCTCACCCTGGACAAGAAGGACGAACGCGCCGACCTGGAGGGGTGGGTCACCATCGACAACCGGAGCGGCGCCGCCTACCGCGATGCCCGGCTCAAGCTGGTGGCCGGCGACGTGAACCGGGTGCGGGACGATCTGCCGCACCGGGAGAAAGCGCTACGCATGGCCGCCGTGGCAGCGGCGCCCCCGTTCAAGGAGCAGGGGCTGTTCGAGTATCACCTCTACACCCTTGACCGTCCGGCAACGGTGAAGGAGAACCAGACCAAGCAGATCAGCCTCCTCTCCGCCGACTCCTTCCCGGTGAAGAAGGAGCTCCTCCTGAAGGGGGAGAATTTCTACTACTACAACCCCCAGGGGGATACGGAGGGGAAGCAGAAGGTCAGCGTCTACGTGGAGTTCCGCAACGGCGCCCCCGCGGGGCCGGGGATGCCCCTCCCCAAGGGGACGGTGCGGGTCTACAAGGAGGACGGGGACGGCTCCCTCCAGTTCATCGGCGAGGACAGCATCGACCATACGCCGAAGGACGAGAAGGTGCGGATCAAGCTGGGTGAGGCGTTCGACGTGGTGGGGAACAGGAAGCAGACCGACTGGAAAAAGGTCGCAACGGACAGCTACGAGGCGGCCTTCGAGATCACCCTGCGCAACCACAAGAGCGAGGACGTGACGGTGAGGGTGATCGAGCCGATCCCCGGCGACTGGAAGATGCTCGCCTCGTCCCACGACTACACGAAGGGGGAGGCGTTCGCCGCCGAATTCCTGCTGCCGGTGAAGAAGGACGGGGAGACGAAGCTGACCTACCGGGTGCGGATGAGATATTGATCTAAAAAAAGCGGTCAACCACGAAGGACACGAAAAATCACCAGGAAAATCATCTGATTGCGCTCGAAATGACGGTCACCTTTTGAGTATCCGCAGTTGCCGTTAACCGACTGATCTTCGTGAAACTTCGTGCTCTTCGTGGTTCAACATGCCGTTTGCGGCAAACCTCTTGCCACTTTGGCACCGAAATTGTAAATTAATGAGGTAACCTGCTCAACAAACGGGGCAACTTGTGCCGCAGCCCCGCAGCCCAAGGCATTGCAGGTATTCGGGAATCAGCTTGCCATGATTTTTTTGCGCGTTATCACGGTCATACTCGCCTGCCTCCTCCCGGCAGCCGCCCTTGCGGAACGGAAATCGCCTGTCGACGGCGGGGTGCTCACCTCCAGCCCGGGGCTGCGCCTCGACCCCTTCGGCAGCGGGCGGATGATCATGCACAACGGCTGGGACATCGCCGTCCCCAGCGGGACCCCGGTCCACCCCACCCAGGAGGGGACCGTCTACTTCGCCGGCCCGTACAAGGGGTACGGCAACCTGGTGGCCGTCGAGCATGGCAAGGGGTACATCTCCCTCTACGGCCACAATGCGGAGATCCTCGTCAAGCCGGGAATGTTCGTCACCCCCAAGACCGTCATCGCCCTCTCCGGCAACACCGGACGCTCCACCGGCCCCCACGTCCATTACGAAGTGAGGCGCCTCCCCTCTTCCACCCAGAAGCAGCGCGAAGCGGTGCTGACCGCCAGGCTGAAGGAAGCCGTCAGCGGCCAGATCGACCAGCTGGTGGAGAACTTCGCCACCGGCAAGGGTGGCCCGGAGCAGGAGTACACCTACCTGCCGTCGGACATCGACCAGTAGTCCCCTCCCCCCTTCTCAGACGCGCCGTTTAACCCCCAGCACCCGTCCCAGCACGACTGCCGCGATGCCGCACCCGGCGCTCAGGAGCGCCCCCATCTTGGCCGCCCCCTGGATCACCGGATCAATGAATGCCTCGCCGGCGACGAAGAGGGCCACGGTCAGGCCGATGCCGGCGATCAGGCCGACGAGGAACAGCTCCTTCCCCCCGACCCTGGCCGGGAGGGGGTACCCCATCCGTTTCCCGACCATCCCCATGACCAGGATGCCGATCGTCTTCCCCCCCGCCAGGGAGGCGAGTACCAGCCAGGTGGCATCGCCGACGGCGGTCAGCTCCACACCCGCATTGGCCAGGCCGAAGGCAAACAGGCCGAAATCGACCAGGACTTTCCACTCGTGCTCGAACCTGGCCAGGGTGGAGCGGTCACGGGGGTCGTCCTCGAAGCTGTCTCTTATACACATCTCCGAGCCCACGAGACCGTACTAGAT
>CALMBF010000144.1 GCA_937860145.1 uncultured Geobacter sp. | reverse complement strand
CCCGGGAGACCCCGCGGAACGCCTCGAACCCGGCCAGGGCCCCGCTCTGGGCGCCCCCCAGGGCGGTGGGGAGCAGGCTCAGGGAGGCGATCTGCAGGAGCGTCGCCAGCCGGGGCGACGCGAGGAGGGTTGACGCGATCAGGGGTGAACAGAGCAGGAGCACGATGGTCGTCGCGCCGCCGAAGCCCGCCGCGAGGAGGTTGGTGAGGGCGAGGAGTCTCCCCGCCCGGCCGGGGTCGCTGCGGAAGGTCTCGGCGATGTGCTTGGTGGCGGTGAGGCCTGCGCCGAAGCCGGCGAAGATGCCGAAGGTGAGGATGGTGCTCTGGATGATGCTGAACTCGCCGAACAGCTCCTTGCCGAGGAGCCGCGAGACGATGATGGACGAGACGAGGCCGGCCGAACGCCCCGCAACGGTGGCCAGCAGGCTCCAGAGGAGCCCGTGGCCGATGCGCCTGTCACCGAGGATGGATTTAACGGTGCCCCGTATGCCGAAACGGTCGATTGCAGGAATGGAGATCATCGAGTTGTGCGCGAACCCCGCGTGGTATGGTGTCTCACCGTGCCGCCTCCCTGGGGCCACCCTCACCCTATCCCTCTCCCGGAGGGAGAGGGCATTGAGTACTCTCCCCCTCTGGGGGAGAGATAGAGAGAGGGACTGCTACGCCGCACACGGCGGCTTTCGAGGACGGCGGCGAGATGGCTGTTTTTCAACAACCTCCTAGGCGCCCTTCTTCAGTTGCTGGAGCTTTTCCCTGTTGACCGGGTCCCCCATGAATCTCTCCCGGTACTCCAGGAAAAATGCCCCGAGGATGGCGAAGAAGAGGCTCGTGAAGGCGGCGGTGGCGATCATGACCCGCCGGTTCGGCTTCACCTTCTTCTCCGGGGGGAGGGCCTTGTCCAGCACCTGGATGAGCGCCGCGTCCCTGGCCTCGTCGATCTTGGCAAGCTCGTACTGCTTCGTCAGGAGTTCGTAGAGGGATTCGTTGTACTTGAGGTCCCGCAGCTTCCTGACCGCCCCGGTACCGGCCGCTGGCATCTTACCCGTCGGCATGAGGGCTTCGGAGCTGGCTCCCGTTCTCCCCTGGAGCTTGGCGAGCTGCTCCTGCATCCCCCGCAGTTCCTCCTCGACCCGCTGCCGGTCGGGGTTGCGCGGGGTCGTTTGGGTCTTCAGCACCTTGAGCTCCACCTCTTTGGCCGCGATCTGGGCCCGCAGGCGGGCCACCGCTTCGATGGCGACCTTTGCCTGCTCCTTGATCTCGATGGCCCCCGTCTGCTCCTGGTACCCTTTCAGGGCCTCCTCGGAGCGGGTGAGGGACTCCTTGACACCCTTGAGCTGCTCCTCGAAGAAGAGCCGCCGCTGGGAGGCCTCGCTCAGGGCCAGGGACTGGGTGACGTTCTTCAGCTCCTCGACGACGGCATTCGCCATGTCAGCCGAGCGCTGGGGGTCCCTGTCCTCGACGCCGATGGTGATGATCCCGCTCTTCTTGCCGTCCTGGATCTTGAGGGCTTTCAGCAGGTCGCGGCGGGCATCCTCCCGGTATTTCACGTCGTACACGGCGAGGAGCTTGAACCGGTCCACCATCCGGTCGAGGATGGTCCGCCCCTTGATCAGCCCGATGTAGAGGTCGTTGGTGGTCTTCATCCCGACCATGCCGGGAGCGACCCCCAGGCCGCCGAGCTGGCTCAGGAGCTGTGCCGTGACCCCGGAGGAGTTCTGCTGGTTCGGCAGGATCCGGGCCTCGGCCCGGAACACCCTGGGGAGGAGCAGGCTCACCACCGCCGTCGCCACGATGGCGGCGGAGGTCATGCCGATGATGAACCGCCGCCGTTTCCGGAGTACGATGAGGTAGTCCAGGACCGTTACGTTCTGCTGCTGCGCTGTTTCCACACCTTCCACCATCTGCTCTCCTTGTCAGAACGCGACGATCAGGACGCCGGCGGTCACGGCGATCTGGTAGAGGATCTGCGTGAAGTCCTTGACGTTACGCAGCCAGGCGACCCGCTCGATCTGCTCCGGGACGACGACGGTATCACCGGAGTTCAGCCGGTCGCCGAACCCGAGGAACCCGCCGCTGGCCTTGATGGCGGTGCCGTTCGCCTGCAGGATGAAGGAGTTCCCCTTGTCCGCATTGGAGGTATAGCCGCCGGCCAGGTTCACGTAGTAGTCGAACTCCTTGCCGTGCTCGTACACGAAGGCGCTCTGGTTGTAGACCGAGCCGATGACCTGCACGGTCTTCGGGTCCGAGGGGATGGTGACGATGTCCCCCTGCTCGAGCTCGATGTCGTACGTGGAGCCCCGGAAACTGGACATATCCGTGATGTTCAGGGCGATCCGCCCCTTGGCCTTCGCCGTCCTGAGCTGGGCGAAGAACTGCCGTTTCTGCTCCAGTTCGAGCTGGAGCATGCGGGCGTCGTCCGGGCTCGTCGCCGTGGCGATCTCGGCGGTCCCGGCACCGCTCAGTTCCCGCTCAAGCCGATCCACCATCTCGTTTATCTGCCGCTGCTGCTGCTCCCGCACCCGCTCCCTGGTGAACACGGCGCCGCGCAAGTAGGCCCGCCCGGTGAAGCCGCCGGCACGCTCGATGAGGGACGAGAGCTTCTCACCCTGCTTGAACGTGTAGGTGCCGGGGAACCTGACCTCACCGGTGAGGGAAACGGTCCGGTACAGGTTCCATTCGGGGACGGACCGCACCAGGAGGTAATCGTTCCTCTGCAGGGGGACGTTCTGCTGGGGATCGCCCGCCAGGGCCCTGGCCAGGTCGATGGTGAAGATGTCGGTCCGGGGACCCGACTGGGTCACCGTCACCCGGGTCACTTCCGCCTGGGTGGAGCTGTAGTAGAGCGGCCCCCCGGCGAGGGAGACGATGTCCTTGACCGTCGTCACCCCCGGGTTCACCCCGTACTCCCCCGGATTGACGACCGCGCCGGCAACGGTGACGGTCTTGGCGGTATCGGCGATGGTGAAGATCTTCGCCAGGTCCCCGTCCTGGAGCACGAAGTTCTTGGCAGGGTTGTTCTCGATGTCGAGCAGGTCCCCCTCGAACATGATCCTGTCATGGTGGTCCTCGGTCCGGTGCATCTGCACCCGGCCCGTGAAGGCGATCCCGGTGATGCCGCCGGCCATCCTGACCAGGTCGAGGAGGCGGGTTTCACCCTTCAGCTCGTAAATCGCGGGGGTCCTGACGCCACCCGCGATGCCGACCAGGGGGCCGACCGGCGGGATGAAGATCACGTCCTCCGGCATGAGCCGGATATCCCTGGTCTTGTCCCCCTGGAGCAGCAAATCGTAGAGGTCGAAGGTGACAACGGTCTTGCCGTTCCTCTTCAGCTGGATGGTCCGCATGGAACCGGTCTTGGAGGGACCGCCCCCCTCGAACAGGGCATTGATGATGGTGGAGAGGGACGAGACGGTGTACGCGCCCGGCCGCTGGGCATTCCCCACCACGTAGACCTGGATGGTCCGGAGGGGCCCCATGCTCACGTTCATCTCGAAGCCGGTATAGTATTTCGCCAGGTTCTTGTGGAGGAGCTCCTTCAGCTCCGTGAAGGAGAGCCCGGTGACGCCGAACACCCCGACCTTCGGCAGACTGATGGTGCCGTCGTTGCCCACGACCACCTGCCAGCTCCCTTCGACTTTACCCCAGACGTCGATCTTGATCGTGTCCCCGGGGCCGACCACGTAGTCGGGACCGACCGGCACGTACAGGGTCGGCGCGAAGGTCGACGGCGGTTTCACGAAGAGGTCGTAGCCGAACTGGCTGATGTCGAGGGAGGTGGCTGCGGGGCTCTTGCCTGAGATGTATTTCTCGAACTCGGACTGTTCCGCGGGGAGACGGGGTTCCCTGTTGCCCTGGGGTTCCATGCTGCCATGGGGAGCCACGTTACGCGGGGATACGGCGCTCCCCGGGGGGGCGGGGACCTGCCCGGAGGCGGGGGAAAGCTGCTGCTGGTAGCCAGGAGACGGCTGGGGAAAAGGTTTGTCCCTGTCCATTTTCTGTTGTGCGGGCTCGGCGGACAGGGGGATCGTGGCTGCCCCCCCCGTGCCGGCGAAGGCGAACAGGGTGGCAAGGGCCAGGAGACCGAGGGAGAAAACGAAGCTTATCGACTTGTTCCTCTTCGTGCTGAAAACATCGCGCATGGGTTCGTCCGATACGGGTGGAGTGATTATACGGCTCGCCAGTATAGTACAGTTATTAGAATTATTCCAGAGTCCATGAAAAAGGGTGCGTAGAGCATCTACGCACCCTTTTCCGGACTTCCCTTGTCACACCTTCAGCTTCATCCCGGCTGCGGTTACCATTTCCCTGCAATGGGAGTTACACCGGCGAGGCCGGTACCGAAGGAGAAGAAGCCGTCTGCCGGGAGACCGTCCCATGCGCCGTTGCCGGTCAGGTCAAGGTACCAGTCACCGTTCAGGAACACGCCGATATTGGTCGTCCCGGTTCCCATCCAGTCGCCCGTGACAGGGACCGCGCCCACGAGGCCGGCACCGAACGTGAACAGACCGTCCGTCGGGGTACCGTCCCACGCGCCGTTGCCGTTGAGGTCGAGGTACCAGGTGCCGTCCGCATAGATGCCGATCCTGGTCTTGCCGTTGCCTGTCCAGTCGCCCGTGACCGGGATGGCCCCCGGCACGCCGGCACCGAAGGTGAACATGCCGTCCGTCGGCGTGCCGTCCCATGCGCCGTTGCCGTTAAGGTCGAGGTACCAGGTCCCGTTCGAGTAGATGCCGATCCTGGTCTTGCCGCTGCCCGACCAGTCGCCCGTAACCGGGATGGCCCCCGTCACACCGGCACCGAAGGTGAACATGCCGTCCGTCGGCGTGCCATCCCACATGCTGTTGCCGTTCTGGTCAAGGTACCAGGTCCCGTTGTCAAACACCCCGATATTGACCTTTCCGGTGCCCGTCCAGTCACCCCGCACGGGCACGGCACCGGCAAGTCCGACGCCGAACAGGTCGTTCCGGTCCAGGGGGGTCCCGTTCCAGGCGCCATTGCCGTTGACATCGAGGTACCAGTACCCGGATGAATAGATGCCGGGCTTCTCCGGGGCACGGTTGGCAAACTGGCAGGAGGCAGGAAGGGTACCGTCGGGATTCAGGGTGCAGTACGGCCGCATCATCTCGTTGTCCTCGTGTTCGAGGATGTGACAGTGCCAGACTGTCAGGCCGGGCATCTGGAAGGTCGCCTTCACGCGGGCGATCTCGCCGGGGTAGACGGTGACCGTATCCTTGGTGCCGGTCTCCGCCGGCAGCGGGAGGTTGCTCCCGGCGAGGCTCACTCCGCCGGCCATGGGCTGCCTGCCGAGGACTTCGAACTGCACCTGGTGGATGTGAATCGGGTGTGCATCCCCGGTGAAGTTCCAGACCTCCCAGATCTCGGTGGTCCCCTGGGATGGCGTCTCCGTCAACGGGCTCCGCCATTCGAGGGGTGTCGGGATCTGGCTAACCGGGTTCACGGTGCCGAGCATCGCCTCAGCCGGCCCGAAGGGGACTGCGTTCGGTGCGGTGCAGGCGACTTCCACGATCGGCACATTAAAGATGCCGGTAAGGGGATCGCCGGCCACGCAGACCGTCATGGACATCATCTCGTTCAGGGAAATATACCTGGTCTTGGTCGCACCCGGGAGAGGAGCCCGTGCCGGCAGAGCCAGTTGATTGGGGGGGGTGCTTGTGTCGTTGCCGCTCCGGGCGATGACCCTGAACTGCATCACCTGTCCGGTAGTGGTCGCGTCGGCCGGTTCATAACAGCCCGGAGGCGCCAGGGGATTTGTCAGGCACCCGACAAAGGGGACGCCGCCGCCGAAGGGAGCATCGGGAGCCAGGTTGAGCATGGTGATGACCGCCCCGGTTGTCGCGTTCGTGAAATCGACTATCACGTCCGCCCGTTCGGCCGGGCTGATCAGGAGCTGGCTCTGCTGCACCGGGGCCGGGAGGAAACCCCCCTCGGCACCGATCTGCCAGATGGGCATGCTGTTGTCGAATTTGAGCAGGAGGAATCGCGACTGGGAGCCGTTGAGGATACGCAACCGGTAGCGACGTTTCTCGACCTCCAGGAACGGCCAGGTCTTGCCGTTGACCACCATGGTGTTGCCGAAGAATTCCGGATTCCAGATGGGCGCGATATCACTCGGCAGCCCGTTGAGGGCATTGGTGGGGATGAAGGGGATCTGAAGGTCGGCAGGGGCCACACCTTCGAAGAACGCCCGGTCGCCCGGATAGAAGAGCGAGCCGTCGGCATTGAACGACCGGTCCTGGATGACGATCGGTATTTCGTAGTATTTGGCACCCGGGGGATCACCCAGGGCAGGTGCAGGGCCCGGCAGCACGCCGGGGGCCAGGTCGTCGGCCCCGCCCCGCAGCAGGTAGAAACCGGCCGGGCCGGCGTAGACGTTCAGGCGGGTCATGCCGAGGGCATGGTCATGGTACCAGAGCGTCGTCGCCCGCTGGGTATTGGGATAGGTGAAGACAGCGGAACCGGGGGTCCAGAGGTTGCCCACCGCTGACGAGCCTTTGAACAGGTTGTACAGGGACCCCTCGGTGAAATTGATGCCCGGCGGGATCGTGCAGTTCGGCAGGTACCATGCTTCGGGGTAGCCGTCGCTCTCCTGGTTCGTTTCGATGCCGTGGACGTGGGTGACGAGGGGGACCGGTCCCGTGTACGGTGCCGGGTTCGTCCCCTTCATGTCCCGCGGGCCGGGAGGATTGGCCCAGTGGAGGGTCTGGTCCACCGGGAACAGGTGCGGAAGGCAGGCTCCCGTTACCGGGTCCTTCAGGTCGTTAATCCAGTTTACCTGGACCGGCCTGTTGTAGGTCGCCTCGATGGTGAAGGCCGGGTAGTTGAACGAACCGGGGACACTCGGTGTACCGTAGCTCCAGACGGTTGTCGGGCCGAGGGGAGCCCCCACGGTGTTGGTCGGGGGGAGGATCTGCTGCTGGAACTGCCTGACCGCAATGTCGTACTGGTCCGAGGTGGGGCCGGCAGTGTGGGGCATGACCGGCGGGATAACCAGCGGTGTCACGTACTTCGGTATGGTGAGAGGATCGAGAGTTCCCCCCGGAAGCGGAGCAGCGGCCACGAGCGAGCCACACGCCAGGGCAAGTAGTTGGGCACCCATGCAGAACTGCAACAACTCGATTCGACGTCTTTTCATCTGACTACCTCCTCCATTCCATTCTCTGACACTGTCAGCCTCACCTTCCTGCCTTCTCCGCGATCCCGGGGCGAGAGGACATCCGACCCCACGTCCGAAACGGCATAACTTTGGGTTAATACTATAGGGTAATTTTCTACTGTCAAATCAGCACGAGGATAAAACAACAGGAGGGGCCACCAGTATGTCAGAAGTATGGGCACACCCCTCTCCTCTCGTCGACAGGCGTGAAACCGGGACGGGAAAAGGAGCGGGCAAACAAAAAGGGGTGCGTCATCGCTGACGCACCCCTTTCAGTCACATCTCGGCAGTTGCTGTTACCACCTGCCGGTTACGGGTGCTGCTCCGGTCACCCCTATGCCGAATGTCTTGAGAGCATCGGTCGGAGCGCCGTCCCAGGCACCGTTACCGTTCATATCCAGGTACCAGGTACCGTTCACGAAGACACCGATCTTCGTGGTGCCGCTCCCTGTCCAGTCGCCGGTTGCCGGAACCGCACCGGCCAGGCCTGCGCCGAAGGTGTACATGCCGTCGGTCGGCGTGCCGTCCCAGGCACCGTTACCGTTCAGGTCAAGGTACCAGGTCCCGTCGTGGTAGACACCGATCTTCGTGGTGCCGTTCCCTGTCCAGTCGCCGGTTACGGGAACCGCACCGGTCAGACCGACGCCGAAGGTGTACATGCCGTCGGTCGGCGTGCCATTCCAGGCACCGTTGCCGTTCAGGTCGAGGTACCAGGTTCCGTTGTCGTACACGCCGATCTTCGTGGTGCCGTTCCCTGTCCAGTCACCGGTCACGGGCACGGCGTTCGTCAGGCCGACTCCGAAGGTGTAGTTCGCATTGCCGGTGCCGAAGAGGCCGGTGCCGTCCATGTCGAGGGTCCAGCTGCCGTTGTTGTACACGCCTATCTTGCTGCCACCCGTACCGTTCCAGTCGCCGGACACCTGGATGTTGCCAGCCGTTCCGAACGTGTAGGAGTTATCGATGCCCGCATCCCAGGCACCGTTGCCGCTTGTGTCGAGATACCACTGGCCATTGGCGAACACGCCGACATGGTCGACAGGCTTGAATACGATCGCCCGCATCATGTCGTTCTCTTCATGGCTCAGGATGTGGCAGTGCCACACGTACTCCCAGCCGAAGTTGGCCATCACGTTGGTCTGCGGCGTTGCCAGGGCGGCCCCGGTCAGGGGGTCGATCTGGGAGAAGCCCATGGTCGAACCCAGCGGTTGTGTCGGGTTCAACGGGCGAACGCTGTTGGGAAGTTCGAAGGGGACGTGAGGAGTAACCGGCCGCAAGGCGACGATGGTGTCCTCGAGGGGCGATATCCTGACGGTGTCCTTCCAGCCGAGTTCGTTCGGGTCAGGCAGCCTGATGAAACCGTCCCAGCCGACCCGGTTGATCAACTGCACGTCGAAGAGGTGGAAGTGGATCGGGTGCGTATCGACGCCGTTGTGGGTTATCTTCCAGATCTGGATCTTGTTGGGGCCCACCGACTCCGTGGCCGGGTCGACGTAGTTCTGCAGGGCGAAGGTGGAGATGGCCGCATTGGAGAACGGCACCTCGAGACCCAGCTTGGCGCTCATCCGGCCGTAGTCGTCGAAGGTACCGCCCATCTCGTCGTGGATGGCCTTCGGCTTCATGGGGTAGTTGCTGACGAGCGTGCCGTCGGTTTTCATGAAGCTCAGGAAGTTGTCGGAGATTCTCGAAATACCCCAGTTGGGCCACCGTGCGGGGAAGGTGGTGTTGTATGCCGTGTTGTAGGCACTCTGGCCGACGATGATCGGGTCCTGGGCAGTATTGAAGACACCGGTGGTCGGCGAGGTCGATTTGAAGGCATTCTCCAGGGCGGTCAGGGTCGCCGGGTTGTAGTCGTTGACCGGGGCGGTACCGCCGCTCCCCGCGACCACGATCTGCATGACGGTCCGGATGTTGGGGCCGACACCAGCGGGGATGGCGGTCGAGCCGCCGATGTCGGTGCGGTCGGGAGCCCCCGTGTAGTAGTCGTAGTGGGGGTCAAGTGCTGGGAACGCCGTTGGTGCGTCGTTGTAAAGGATCAGGGTCTTGCCGGCAAAATTGCTGAAGTCGACGATGATGTCCGCCCGCTCGGCCGGTCCGACGAAAAGTGTACCGCCCCCTTCCGTCTGGGAGAGGACGTTGCCGACATTGAACATGGTCGGGTCGACGTTCCAGGTGACCGGATGGTTCGGCAGCAGGACCGGTGCCGGGAGGAAGCCCCCCTCGGTGGCGATCTGGATCATGGCCGGTCCGGCAGTGTTAGGATCGGGCACGCCGCCTTCCCGGCCGTCTGCCGGCCAGTTGGCCGGTACACACCCTGCCGGGGCAAAGGTCGGCGGTACGCAGACGCAGTTCGTCGTCACCGTGGCTGAGCAGTCAGGACGTGCGGCCGCAGGGATCATGGCGACTTCCGTCAGGTCGGTGGCAACGCCGGTGAAGATGGGGGTCCCTGCTCCGGGGGTCGTCGGACCGAGCTTGTTGGCCGCCTGGTACAGCTGCAGGTTGAGGAACCGGTCGTGGGAAGCGTTCAGGATCCGCAGACGGTACTGCTTCGGCTGCAGGGTGACCGTGGGATAGGCGGTGCCGTTGACCACCATGGTATCGAGGAATGCCTCGGCACCCCAGGAGACGTCGGGGGTGCCCGGTCTCTCCGGCGGCTGGGTGCAGAGTGCATTCAGCACCGGATCGGGGGACGTACAGTTGGGGTCTGCCAGGTAGTACTCGTTCGGCACCGCAGCATTCGAAACGCAGTAGGGGGGTACCGCATCGGGCGAAGAGCCGCACAGCGGGGTGGGGGGCCAGAACCAGGGGCCGTAGTGCCACCGCCCCATGGCGTTGATGCCGCTCAGGTCCGGGTTATACGGGTTCTGCGCCGGCATGTAGACGTGGGGCCACCAGAGGTCGCCGAGCACCGGGTTCATCCCCTCGCCCGACACCGTCGGCGCCCCCCCGATCGGTGTCGGCGGCGTAGAGCCCCAGGCCCAGGTCGGGTCGGTATTCTTGATGGTTAAAGGATCGACAAACGTCTTGTCCTGGATGATCAGAGGGATCGTGTCTGCCGCGGGCGGGATGGTCAGCGCGGCCTGCAGGGCCTGCTCGGCCGCATCGGTGATCACGTAGCCCGCCGCCTCGCCGGCATAGACATTGAGACGGGTGATGCCATAGGCATGGTCGTGATAGAACATCAGCCGCGCGCTCTGCTGGTTGGTGTAGTAGAACGTCTCCGCGCCCGGGCCAGGGTTGTTCGTCGCACCGCCAACCCCGCACGTCGTCTGGCCGGCGCAGGAGGCGATCGTCGTACCGCCCGGAGTGAACCACATGTCAGGCACGTAGGAGACGCTTACCCCCTTGGGGTAGTTGGTGGTCTCGAGGGCCGGGGTGATCCACTGGTGGGGCGTACCGTCGCTGATCCAGGGGGAACGGCCGCCATGGAGGTGGAGGGTGGCCCGGTTCTGGGAGAACATCCCCGTGAGGGAGGGGGAGATGGGGAGCTTGGTAACGGGGTCGTAATTGATCTCGTACTCACCCGATCCCATGATGGTGGTATCAACCGGGAGGAACAGCTTGCTGTTTGCGGGGAGCTTGTTGACGAACTTGATCCGCACCGGGCGGTCCTTCTGGGAGATGATCACCGGCCCGAGATAGCGGATAGGTGCCGGGACGATGGTGTTGTTCCCCCCCGCATCGGTGCCGTTGTTGACCTGCACATAGCCGCGCAGGCGCGTGGCGGGCATGGAGGAATGCATCACCTCGCTATACTCGCGCAGTTCGATCTCGTAGTAGTCCGAGCCCGGGTAGGTGACGGTATCGGGGACGGCGAGGGGGAGGCACTTGGCAGGGGCTACCCCGCCCCCCCTGGGATCCCAGATCTGCGGCAACTGATCGACAAATTTGGGCAGTGGCGGGCTGTTTGCCCAGTTGGGGGTCTCGAAATAGTCCGGCACGGTCCCCGGTGCGGTGATCGGCCGGGCAAGGACCTGCCCCCGGTCGAACATGCCGACACATGCTGCTGTCGCCAGTGCAACTATTGACAGGTTCAGCAAGTTGCGTCTTTTCATCGCGTATTCCTCCTTCTTTTCATTCGTGTCTTCTGTCAGCAACAGATCGGCTGTTTCGGGTAATTAATGAAATGAACGTCGTTGTCCTTCCCACGTATCCCCTATTTCTTGAACTGGATACTCTGCATCCTGATCGCCAGTTTGGAATCAACCATTTCCCGGGTTATCAGGTTTCCCCTGTTCGATGACATCGTATAGACCTTGCGCCCCTTACTTAGCGCCGCTGCGGCAGGATGACCGGGTCCCTTTTTGTCCACTCCCGTGGCCTGGGCTCCCCCCGCAGGTGAAACCGAGGGTGCGTCTCCCCGTGCTCCCGGCGACGACTGGCGTCCACCCGGAACCGACGCCGGTGACGGGGTGGAGGGTGCAAACTTTTCATCACCCGCGCAAACGGCCTCGAAATGGTCGGGGAATTCCACGTAATTGCACTCCGTGGCCGCCAGGACCGTACCCGGCAGGAGAAGGAACAGGGTAAGTATCGCATACTTTATGGGATTTTCCATGGGACCTCCCTTCCCCAACCCAGACAACGGTTGAGTAGCATCCATGCCTGTCACTTTATGGCGATGAGCTCGACCTCATACACGAGCACCTGGCCGGGGCCGATATCACTGCCATGGCCTCTTTCCCCGTAGGCAAGCTGGGCCGGGATGACCACCTCCCACCTGGAACCGACGGGCATCTTCGTGAGAATATCGGACAGCCCCTTTACCGGGGCATCCTTGACCCTGGCAACCAGGGGCTGGCCGCTGCGATACGTGCTGCCGAACTCTTTGCCGTTGGTCAGGGCCCCTCTGTAATGATATTCGACGGTATCGCCATCCTGCGGCAACCTGCCGTCACCCTTGACGATCACCTTGTACTGGATACCGTCGGGGAGGGTTACGACCCCCGGCTTTTTCTTGTTTTCCGCCAGGTAAAGCTCCCCGGCCTTCCGGTTGTTCTCGGCCACCAGCGACTTGATCTTCGACTGTTTCTGCCGCATCAGGGTCTGGTACTGGAAGGTCGCCTTCCGCAACTCCTCGGTAGAGAGCAGGAGCTCGCCCTTTGCCGCGGCGTCTTTCATCCCCCTTATCACCATATCCAGGTCGAACTCGATCCCCTGCTGCCTGACATTGTTGATCAGGTTGACACCAAGAGCATAATTCATCTTGTCTGCCGGGGTTTTCAATTCCTGCTTGTCCTCCGCCATGACCGGCGAAACCAGCAGGAACAGGACAATTAGCACTCTCGACGGCTTAATGAACATCCCCTCTCCAATCCTCAGTAAACAAGTAAAGTATTGTGGCTGTTATTTAAACATAGTACCAAAAATTGGCAAGCAGCCGTAATATTATTTTTCTCACATCAGCATACAGTCGCTTTTGTGCCTGCACCACCCACCCTGCCCCGGAACGGGCAACGCCGTGGGACAGTCCACATCCTTACCGGCCGGTCAATGGATCACCCAGTCGCTCATTTTGGTCAGCTCCCTCCCGTCCCCCTTTTTCAGCTGCACGATATAGCACCCCTTGGAGGCATACCGCTGTCCCGGGCCGAAGCTGAGACGCTCGTACAGAGGGACCACCCTGTCCATGGACATGCCGATGGCATCGAGAAAATGGTCCCGGAAATAGTTATCCTTGATCTCCATGACTGCCATGGTCAGGACCTGGACAAGGGAGTAGGTCTGCTGGGCGATCCTGTTGTCGTCGACCCTGAACCTGACCTCACTTTTCATCATCGGCTCAATGACCTTCTCCCCGGGAAGCCGGTAGGGGTACGCGATGTACGTGTTCGCCCGAAGCTCTTCCGGCAGAGCGTAGAGCGCCTCCCCCGCGTAGCGTCCGGAAACGAACACGGACTGGGGCTGCTGACGTAACGAGCCCAGCTCCCTGAGCTGGGGGATGAGCGCGCCGCCATCCCAGAAAAGGACGACACGGGGCTTCTCCCTCTCCAGCAGAGCCGCGAGTCGTGCCCCGGTCAAGGTTTCCCCCTCCTGCAGGGTAACGGTCACCGGTGGTTCGTGCCCGAGCGAGCTCCAGGTCCGTTCGAAACCATCCGCAAGAGCCCGCCCTTCCCTGGAGAGCCGGACGATCTGCAGGACCGGCACCCCGGCGCCGGTCTCATCCCTTCTGTTGAGGAAGCGCGCAACAGCTTCCCCCTCCTGGTAGAACCCTTTCGACAGATACAGGGTATACCAGTCGGTGTCGGAAACGACGGGCAGGTCGGTATTGGGAAAGAGGCAGGGGATCCTGTTCTCCTCGCTGAACCGGTGAACCGGTCCCCACTCGCCGCTGACCAGCCCGCCGAGGAGGGCAAAGACCGGTTCCTTCCCGTTGTACTCCTCGAGCTGGGCTCGCCAGGTGTCCGGGCTCCCCTTCAGCACCCAGCGGGAGAGGGTCAGCCTGCGACTCTCCAGCTCCTTCGACGTGGACATCGCCCGTGCCATAAGCCTGTCCCGTGCCGTCGTGGTGCGCCGATAGCTCTTGGCCATGTCGTTCTTGTCGGAGATGTACTTTTCCAGGCCGGCGATCATCGCGTCACGGTCCGCTGCGGGGACGTCCTCGCTGTACACGGTGGCGAACCGGATCTCCGTGTCGGAGACCCCGGGCGAGAACTCCGATGACAGTTTTTTCAGGTAGGTGACAAGGAGCTCCGCATCCTCATCCTCCAGCAGGTAGCGGGGCATGACATCGCTCAGGACCTTTCCCTCGGGGTCGACCCCGCTCCTGAGGACCTCCACCAGCGTAGCATCCGTGTATGCCGGCCTGCGGAAAGGGGATTCATTGTACTTGACCGGTACCCCCTTGTAGATTTTCTTCACGGGCTGGTAGAGGCTTCTGCCATTGGTGGGCGGAGTGTATACCCCCCCCTCGACCGAACCGATCCCTGCCCTGAGATGGCAGCTGACACAGGTAAAGGCAGTCCCCGGGACAGGAATGTCCCCCTTGACGTATGCCCTGAGAGGCTCGCCGTTCTCCAGCACCCCCTGCCGGTACATCCGCTCCCCTGCCCTGAGCATCTGTTCCGGTGTGCGGGAGACCGTATCCGCCAGGCACGGAGAGGAAAGCAGCATGACCACGAGCCCCGCAAGGAAGCAGCTCCACGTCGCCACACCCCTTCGTGAACCACCATTCGGCGACCTCATTTGATACCCGCCTTTCTCGTCTCCTCGATGAATTCGGAACTGCTCATAAGGCCGTAAATCCTCGTCCACCCCTTTTCGTCGGGGGACTTCAGCAACGTCAAGGGGTAATGGGACATCTTGTTGGGGATGTAGGCGTTGAATGCCCTCATGGCCTTGTCGATGTCCCCCCGGCTGCCGGTGAGGAAGTCCCAGCCCGGCTTTGCGCGATAACGTTTCAGGTACTCTTTCATGACCTTGGGGGTATCGTTCTCAGGGTCGATGGAGATGGAGACCAGGTGGACCTTCTGGGCATCGGCACCGAGCTTCTGCTGCAGGGTTGCATACCCCACGGAGAGAACGGGGCAGATGGTGGTGCAGGTACCGAAGATGAAATCGACGACCACCGGCGTGTTCGATGTTTCGAGACTCTTCAGCCGGACCTTTTTACCGTCCTGGTTGACAAGCACGACATCGGGCAGAGAGTAGGTTTCCGTGGTGCGCCGGTACTTTTTTTCGGCGGCAACCGCCGGCCCGACGACACCCTGCAGCACGACGACCAGGGTGATGAGCAGCACCAACGGCCGCGAACCAACGAACGATCTGGACATAATCCTCCTGTACAACCTCGATTGTGGGATCATCCCGGAGAGAGGGCACTCCCTGCTGCCGCTCCGCCAGGCACGGAAATTAATAGTAACATAGAAACCGCACTTGAAAACAGGGCGAGGGGATGTTAAACAAAACGGCAGGCATGACCGGCACGAAGAGGGAGGGGTGATCATCCGCCCCTGTCCTCTCGCCCCAGGCCGGCCGCGGGGGTCCCGTACCCCCCTGAAATCCACCCTGACGCGGAGCAGATGACCGGATGAACATCCGCCACTCGACATCCCTGGCACTTTTGACCGCACTGAACCTGCTGCTGCTCGCCATGGTCGCGCTGCACGCGGCCGCCGGGAGGGAGCAGGCCAGCCGCGACCTCGCCGTCATGAAGGGGCTGGTCAGGGAACTCCGGTTGACCGATCTTTGCCTCGCCACCGAGGCACGCTACACGCGCCATCCGGCCATGGCGGACACCCATGCGGCGTTCCAGGAACATCCCGTGGCACTGGACCACTTCCCGACCGGCTCCCTCATTCTGCCGGGGATACCGCCAGCGAGGCTCCATGCGCACAAACATTGACCGCCACCGGAACATCATCGATTTCGCCATCTCGTCCATGCTGCGCAGAAAAGCCAAGAACCTGTCCCTGGCGCTCCTCTACACCCTGATCATCTTTGTCACGGCCTCCCTGATCCTCTTCGTCCAGGCGCTCAGGAAGGAGGCGGCCACCCTCCTGGCCGACGCGCCGGACATCGTCGTGCAGCGTCTCATGGCGGGACGGCACGACCTCATCCCGACGAGCTACGGAGAGAAACTGGCGGGAATCCGCGGCATCACCGCCGTAACCCCGCGCCTGTGGGGGTACTACTACGACCCGGTCTTCGGCGCGAACTACACCCTGGTCGCCCGGGATGGCGACGGCACCGGGCCGGAGAAGATCGCCATCGGGCAGGGGGTTGCCAGAAGCCAGCGGATCAGCGGGGGGGACATGCTTACCCTGCGCAGCGCGACCGGCACCCCCCTGCTGCTGACCGTCGCCAGGCTTCTGCCCGAAGAGTCGGAGCTCGTCTCCTCGGACCTCCTGCTCCTTTCGACCGCGGACTTCCGCACCATGTTCGACTTCCCCGCCGGCGTTGCCACCGACCTGGCCGTCACCGTCAGCAACCAGCGGGAGCTGGCAACGATCGCCGGCAAGATCGCCGCGCTGCTCCCCGATACCCGGCCCATCCTGAAAAGCGAGATCCTGCGGACCTACGAGTCCATCTTCGACTGGCGCGGCGGCATGATGGTGGTCATCCTCTCCGTGGCGGTCATCGCCTTCGTCATCTTCGCGTGGGACAAGGCATCGGGGCTCTCCGCCGAGGAACGCCGGGAGATCGGCATCCTGAAATCCATCGGCTGGGAAACCGGCGACATCCTCCTCCTGAAGTTCTGGGAAGGGGTCGCCATCTCCCTCACGGCGTTCCTCGTCGGGGTCATCCTGGCCTACCTCCACGTGTTCCTCTTCTCGGCCCCCCTCTTCACCCAGGCGCTGAAGGGGTGGGGGGTGCTCTACCCGCGCTTTCGCCTCGTCCCCCATGTCGACCCCTACCAGCTGACCATCCTCTTTTTCCTGACCGTTCTCCCCTACACCGTTGCCACCATCGTGCCGTCATGGCTTGCCGCGACGGTGGATGCCGACACGGCCATGAGGTCCTGACGTGATCGAACTCGTCCATGTGAGCAAGCAGTTCAATGCCGGCCGCGCCAACGAATTCCAGGCCGTCGACGACGTCAGCCTGACCATCAGGCGGGGTGAGCTGACCATCCTGAAAGGGCCGAGCGGGTCGGGCAAAACGACCCTCCTCTCCCTCGTGGGGTGCATGAGCCGCCCCACCTCGGGGCGGATCTACCTGCGGGGAGTCAGGACCTCCTTCGTCCCCGGGGACGAAGCCGAACCGGTGGTCGACATCTCCAGCCTGCCGGAACGGTTTCTGACCGACATCAGGCGCCGTGCCTTCGGGTTCATCTTCCAGCAGTTCAACCTGGTCAGGGGGGTGACCGCCCTGGAAAACGTCATGCTCCCCTCCTACCCTACCGGCGAAGGATATGCGGCGATCAGGAGGCGAGCCGACGAGCTGCTCGAACGTTTCGGCATCCGGCGTCAGGGGGGGTCCAGGGTGGAGTGGCTTTCGGGTGGGGAACTGCAGCGGGTCGCCATTGCCCGGGCCCTCATCAACGACCCGGCCGTCATCATTGCCGACGAGCCGACCGCCCACCTGGACAGCCGGCTCTCCCGGGAGCTCCTGGACCTGCTCGGCTCGTTCAAGGCCCAGGGGAGGACGATCATCATGGCCAGCCATGATCCGATCGCCTGCGACCACCCCCTGGCCGACCGGGTGGTCGAAATGCGGGACGGGCGGATCGTGGCGGGTGGCAGCAGCTGATGCTGCAGCATCCCGCGATCATCGCCCTGGTCGGGGCATCGCTCCTGGTGTGCGCCATGGTCCTCTACGCCGGCGGGTACGGGGTGAGGATCCTTAAGCGCTGGGACCTGCAGAGCGGCAGCGAGGAGCAGCTGGGGCTCGAGCGGCGCACCTACCTGATTTCGGTCATCCTCGGCTACGCCCTGATCTTCCAGGTGATGTCGTTCTTTCTCTTCATCACCACGGCCGACACCCTCCACCCCCTTTTCGTGGGGGCGATGTGCGCCGCCGGGAGCCTCAATGCCAACGGGTTCGGCTATCCCGTCCTGCTTCTCAAGACCGTCAACTGCCTCCTGGCGGGGGCCTGGCTCATCGTCAACCGGGTCGATGCCAGGGGGTACGATTACCCCCTGATACGTCCCAAGTACACCCTCCTGCTGGTGCTGGCCCTGCTGGTGACCGTCGAAACCGTCACCCAGATCGCCTATTTCAGCGGGCTGCACGCGGACGTGATCACATCCTGCTGCGGCAGCCTGTTCAGCGCGGACCGGCGGGATATCGCCGGCGAACTGGCAGGCGCTCCGGTCCGGCAGACCATGCTTTTCTTCGGGCTCTCCCTGGCGGCCTGCGGGGTGAGCGGCGCCCGGTTCCTCGCTCGGGGGAAGGGGGACGCTCTCTTTGCCCTGCTCGGGAGCGTCTTTTTCATCACCGCCGTGGTGGCCATCGTCTCCTTCATCTCCCTCTACTTCTACGAACTCCCCTCCCACCACTGCCCGTTCTGCATCCTGCAGAAAGAGTACGGCCATGTGGGGTACCTGCTCTACGGGACACTGCTCGGTGGGGAGATCGCGGCGCTCGGGGTCGGCTTCCTGGCGCCATTCAAAACGGTGCCCAGCATGAGGATGATCATACCGCCGACCCAGAAAAGGCTCGTCCGCGCGGCACTGCTCCTTTTTGCCATCTTCTCGGCTGCCGTTGCCCTCCGGATCGTCACCACCCCGTTCACCCTCGGCGTGTTCGACTGAGCCTCCCCTGATCGGCGCCGGCCGGCCATCAAACGAAACTGCCCCGGCCCCGTTTCCCTCCATGAGGGAACAGGACCGGGGCAGTCACGGTCTTGAAACGGTTCCCCCCGGGAGGGGGCTCACCCCTTACTTCATCACTTCGAGCAGCTCGACCTCGAACTGCAGGGTCGCGCCGGGCAGGATCAGCTCGCCCGCACCGTTTTCACCGTAGGCGGTGGAGGAAGGACAGACAAGCTTTGCCTTGCCGCCGGGCTTCATCATCTGCAACCCTTCGGTCCAGCACTTGATGACCCCGTCGAGCCTGAACTCGATCGGCTTGTTGCGCTTGTAGGAGCTGTCGAACTCCTTGCCGTCGACCAGGGTCCCGCGATAGTTCACCTTGACCCGGTCGGTTGCCTTGGGCGAGTCACCCTTCCCTTCCGTGACCGGGATGTACACCGCACCCGCGGCAGTCTTCACCGCCCCCTTTTCCTTGAGAGCGTTTTCGGCAAAGTTCTTGTTGAGGTCGGCGAGCCTGTCGCCGGCAGCCTTCCGCCGTGCCCGGGCAAACTGCTGGATCTTCTCGTTGTAGGCGCTCAACTCCACCTCGGTCGTTTTCCCCGTGTAACTGTCGACCAACCCCTTCTGCACAAGGGCGAACTCTTCGGGGGTGAAATTGAACAGGGCGATGTTTTTCGCAAGGGCGAGGCCGATGGCATAGATGGTCTTCTGCTCGTCGGTCTTCCCCCCCTCCTGGGCAAAGGCCGGCGTCACACAAAGAAGTACTGCGATCAGGGCTACGATTCTCAGCATGTTCGAACTCCTTGTATTTGATGTGAGGTCCGTACGGCGGACCTACTTCTGGGAAGCCTGCAGAGCCTGCTCGATGTCGGCGATGATATCGGCGACATCCTCGATCCCCACGGAAAGGCGGATGAAATCCGCCGTCACGCCGGTGGAGACCTGCTCCTCCGGGGTCAGCTGCTGGTGGGTGGTGGATGCCGGGTGGATCACCAGGGACTTGGCATCGCCGATGTTGGCCAGGTGGGAGAGGAGCTTGACGTTGTCGATGAACGTGCTCCCTGCCTTCAGCCCCCCCTTGATGCCGAAGCCGATGATCGCCCCCGCCCCCTTGGGGAGGTACTTCTTCGCCCGGGCATGGTCGGGATGGCTGGGAAGCCCCGGATAATTGACCCAGGAGACCAGGGGGTGCTTCTCCAGCCACTCGGCGACCTTCTGGGCATTTTCCACGTGCCGGGCAACCCGGAGGGGGAGGGTCTCGATCCCCTGGATGATCTGGAAGGCGTTGAAGGGGGAAATGCACGCCCCCATGTCGCGCAGGAGGGTCAGCCTCATCTTGAGGATGTAGGCGAGGTTCCCCAGCGCCTCCCAGTAGTTGAGGCCGTGGTAGGAGGGATCAGGCTCGGCCAGCTCGGGGAACTTGCCGTTGTTCCAGGGGAAGGTCCCCCCGTCCACCACGGCGCCGCCGATGCTGGTGCCGTGGCCGCCGATGAACTTGGTCAGGGAGTAGACGACGATATCGGCGCCGTGCTGCAACGGTTTGAACAGATAGGGGGTGGTGACCGTGTTGTCCACCACGAAGGGGATGCCGGCGTCATGGGCGACCTTGGCAATGGCCTCGAAATCATCCACGTTGTTCTTCGGGTTCCCCACCGACTCCATGTAGACCAGGCGGGTGTTTTCGTCGATGGCCCGGCGCACGGCCTCGGCGTCCGAGGTGTCGACGAACCTGACCTCTATCCCCATCTTGGCAAGGGTGTAGTGAAAGAGATTGTAGGTCCCACCGTAGAGGTAGCTGGTGGAGATGATGTTCTGTCCTGCGCTGGCGATGTTCAGCACCGCATAGGTGGTCGCCGCCTGGCCGGAGGCGACGGCGAGGGCGCCGACCCCGCCGTCCAGCTGGGCAAGGCGCTTCTCCAGCACGTCGGTGGTGGGGTTCATGAGACGGGTATAGATGTTGCCGAGCTCCTTCAGGCCGAAGAGGTTGGCGGCATGCTCCGAGCTCTTGAACACGTAGGAGGCGGTCTGGTAGATCGGCACCGCCCGGGAGAGGGTTTCGGAGTCTGGGGTATGCCCGGCGTGGAGGGCCAGGGTATCAAAATTGAATTTCTGTTCCGACATGGTGGTGGCTCCTTTTCGTTGGAATGGGCTATCCTTACTTTTTTACTCCGGGTATGTCAACTGCTCATTGTTGACCCAATCGGTTGTACATTTCCGTGAGGGTCCGGAGGCCGGCGGCGCGGCCGGGGGTCAGCTCCCCCTCCCCGAGCCGCCACCCCCAGTTC
>CALMBF010000143.1 GCA_937860145.1 uncultured Geobacter sp. | reverse complement strand
TACCTGTACCTGAAAGGTGCTCTCCCCCCGGCCGGCACGGCGATTGCCGTGGTCGGCTCGCGGCTCGCCTCCGACTATGGCATCGCAACAACCTCTCGGCTTTCCCGTGAACTGGCCGAACAGGGGGTGACGATCGTTTCCGGCCTGGCCCAGGGGGTGGACGCCGCTGCCCACCGGGGAGCCCTGCAGGTCTCGGGGAGTACCATCGGCGTGCTCGGCTGCGGCATCGACCAGGTCTATCCATCGGGGAACCGCCAGCTGTTCCGGGAGATGGCCGAGCATGGTGCCATTGTCAGCGAATTCCCCATGGGAACCGGGCCGGAAGCGCCGAACTTCCCCCGGCGCAACCGGATCATCAGCGGGCTCTCCCGGGGGGTGCTGGTGGTCGAGGCGGCGGAGCGGAGCGGCTCCCTCATCACCGCCCGCTTTGCCCTGGAGCAGGGGCGGGAGGTGTTCGCCGTGCCGGGGAACATCACCCACCGGGCCAGCCGGGGGACGAACAGTCTGATCAAGCAGGGTGCCAAGCTGGTGGAAAACGTTGCCGACATCCTCGGCGAGCTCCCCCCTGCGGGGAGTGATCTCCCCCAGTGGGCACGGCAGCAGGGATTCACCCTTACCCCCGACGAGGAGCGGCTCTGCGCCCTCCTTGCCGGAGGGCCGCTCCATATCGATGACCTCACCGTCCGGAGCGAATTGACAGTACCCGTCGTTTCAGCTATGCTGCTCCGCCTGGAGCTGCAGGGGGCCGTCATGCAGCTGTCGGGGAAGATGTTCGCCCTTGCATGAGGCAGGAACAGGTGAAGGGCGGGACGTAACGGCCTGGAACCGGAAACTTACAACTGAAAAACAGCAAACGGATATTTATGCCAAACAAACTTGTCATCGTCGAGTCGCCGGCAAAAGCGAAAACAATCGAAAAGTTCCTTGGCCCCGGTTACCGGGTGCTGGCATCCTTCGGTCACGTCAGGGCGCTGCCGAGCAAGCAGGGGTCGGTTGACATCGCGCACGATTTCGAGCCGAAGTACGCGGTGCTGCCGGAAAGCAAGAAACATATCGATGCCATCAAGAGCGCTCTCAAGAACGCCGATGAACTCCTCCTCGCCACCGACCCCGACCGGGAAGGGGAGGCCATCTCCTGGCACCTCCTGGCCGCCCTCGGCATGGAGGGGAAGAAAAAGAGCATCCCCGTGCGACGGGTCGTCTTCCACGAGATCACCAAGGGGGCGATCACCGAAGCGGTGGAGAACCCGCGGGAGATCTCTCTCGACCTGGTGGATGCCCAGCAGGCACGGTCGGTGCTGGACTACCTGGTAGGTTTCAACCTTTCCCCCTTCCTCTGGAAGAAGATCCGTTACGGCCTTTCCGCCGGCCGGGTCCAGTCCGTGGCCCTGCGCCTGGTCTGCGAGCGGGAGAAGGAGATCCAGGCGTTCAAGGAGCGGGAGTACTGGACCGTCGGCGCCCGGCTCGCCACTGCCGGTGCCCAGGCATTTACCGCCAATCTGGTCGAGGCGGGTGGGAAGAAGCTGGGGAAATTCTACATCCCCGACCAGGGTGCGGCCGACGGGCTGGTGCACACCCTCTCCCGGGCGGACTACCGCGTCGGGAAGGTGACGAAGAGCGAGCGCAAGCGCCAGCCGGCCCCGCCGTTCACCACCTCGACCCTGCAGCAGGAGGCCTCCCGCAAGCTCGGCTTCTCCGCCAAGAAGACCATGTCCACGGCCCAGAAGCTCTACGAGGGGATCGACGTGGGGGAGGGGACCGTCGGTCTCATCACCTACATGCGTACGGACAGCGTGGTCCTCTCCGCCCAGGCCCTGGAAGAGGCACGCCAGGTGATTACCTCCCTCTACGGCAAGGAGTATGCCCTCCCCAAGCCACGCTTCTTCAAGAACAAGTCCAAGAACGCCCAGGAGGCCCACGAGGCGATACGTCCGACCTACCTGGCGAAGACCCCGGCGGAGCTGAAAAAATACCTGTCCTCCGACCTGTTCAAGCTGTACGAGCTGATCTGGAAGCGGACCGTCGCCTGCCAGATGGCCGAGGCGCTCCTTGACCAGACCTCCGTGGACATCGCCGCCGGCGACGGGTATACCTTCCGGGCCGCCGGGACGGTGATCCGCTTCCCGGGGTTCATGAAGCTCTACATCGAGGGGATCGATGCGGCGGCCGACAACGAGGCACTTGCCGACAAGGGTGACGACAAGGAACAGAAGCTCCCCCCCTTGACCGAAGGCGAGCGGCTCTCCCTCCAGGAACTGCTGCCCGAGCAGCACTTCACCCAGCCCCCTCCCCGCTACACCGAGGCGACCCTGGTGAAGACCCTTGAGGAGTACGGCATCGGTCGCCCCTCCACCTACGCCAGCATCATGAACACCCTGGTGGAGCGCAAGTACTGCCGGCTGGACAAGAAGCGCTTCTTTCCCGAGGATATCGGCATGGTGGTGAGCGACCTCCTCACCACCCACTTCACCCGTTACGTTGACTACAACTTCACCGCCGGCCTGGAGGAGGAACTGGACCAGGTCTCCCGCGGGGAGAAGCAGTGGAAACCGCTGATGCGGGAGTTCTGGACCCCCTTCTCCTCCCTGATCACGCAGAAGGAGGGGGAGGTCAGCAAGGCCGAGCTCACCACCGAGGCGCTGGACGAGAAGTGTCCGGAATGCGGCCAGCAGCTTGCCGTGAAACTGGGGCGCCGGGGGAAGTTCATCGCCTGTACCGGTTACAAGGACGGTTGTCGCTATACCCGCCCCCTGGAGCAGGAGGGGCAGGAGGTTGCCGAGCCGGTGGTCTCCGAGGAGAAATGCGACAAGTGCGGCCAGCCGATGCTCATCAAGGACGGGCGCTATGGCAAGTACCTGGCCTGTTCCGGCTATCCCGCCTGCAAGAACAACCAGCCCCTGGTGAAGCCCAGGGGGACCGGCGTGGTCTGCCCCGAGTGCAGGGAGGGGGAGCTGACGGAGAAGAAGTCCCGGTACGGCAAGATGTTCTACTCCTGCAACCGCTACCCCCAGTGCAAGTTCGCCCTCTGGGACCTGCCGGTGGAGCAGCCCTGTCCGAAGTGCGGTTTCCCCCTGCTGGTGAAGAAGGTCTACAAGCGGACCGGCGAATTCCTCAAATGCCCCAAGGAAGGGTGCGACTATCAATCCAACAAAGAGTGACCCACCACGTCTGACGGTCATCGGCGGCGGGCTCGCCGGCTGCGAGGCGGCCTGGCAGGCAGCCTCCCTGGGGGTGGCCGTCGACCTCCACGAGATGAAGCCGGAGAAGTTCTCTCCGGCCCACCACCTCCCCGGCCTTGCCGAGCTGGTCTGTTCCAACTCCCTGCGGGGCGACTCCCTTGACAATGCGGTCGGCCTGCTGAAGGAGGAGCTGCGCCGCCTCGGCTCCCTCTTCATGGCGGCGGCCGAGGCCACCCGGGTTCCTGCCGGCGGGGCGCTGGCGGTCGACCGGGAGCTGTTCTCCGCCTACATCACGGAAAAGATCGCCAGCCACCCCCTCATCACCCTCCACCACGGCGAGGTGACCTCGATCCCGGCCGCCGGAGTGACGGTGATCGCATCCGGCCCCCTGACCAGTGAACCGCTGGCCGCTGCCATCGGCAGCCTGGCGGGGGAGTACCTCTACTTCTACGACGCCATTGCCCCGATCGTCACTGCCGACTCCATCGACAGGAGCACGGTCTTTGCCGCCTCCCGCTACGGCAAGGGGGACGGGGACGACTACCTCAACTGCCCGCTTTCCCTCGAGGAGTACGAAGCGTTCATCGATGCCCTCCTTGCCGCGGAAAAGGTGCCGGCGAGGGATTTCGAGAAGATGGTCCACTTCGAGGGGTGCATGCCGGTGGAGGAGATGGCCGGCAGGGGGAGGGAGACCCTCCGCTTCGGGCCCATGAAGCCGGTGGGGCTGGATGACCCCCGCACCGGGCGGGAGCCCCATGCGGTGGTGCAGCTGCGCAAGGAGAACCGGGAGGCGACCATGTACAACCTGGTCGGCTTCCAGACCAAGCTGACCTGGCCCGAGCAGCGCCGGGTCTTCAGGATGATCCCGGGGCTTGGCCATGTGGAGTTCGTCCGCCTCGGCTCCATGCACCGCAACACCTTCATCAACGCCCCGGCTCTCCTCCAGCCGACCTTCCGGCTGAAGGGGGCACCGCCCATCTTCTTTGCCGGCCAGATCACGGGGGTGGAGGGGTATGTGGAGTCGGCGGGGAGCGGCTTTCTTGCCGGGCTCAACGCAGCGCTGGAGGCACAAGGGGAGCCCCCCCTCCTCCCGCCGCCCACGACGGCCCTGGGGGCGCTGGTGCACCATGTCACCAATGCCGATGTGAAGCATTTTCAGCCGATGAACGTGAATTACGGCCTCTTCCCCGAACTCGACGGCAAGGTGAAGAAGAAGGAGAGGCGGCAGCGACTGGCGGAGCGGGCCCTGGAGGACCTGGACCGGTGGTGCGCAGCCCTGGAGGAGAAGCGGGATGACGAGTGACGGGAACAACAAGGAGACCCTGGCCGCGAAGCTGCTCGGCAAGGAGACGCTGATCCTCCTGGTGGGGCTTTTCACCCTCGGGTCGGGATTCTATACCGGCGAACCGATGCAGTATTTCTGGGGGATAACGATCATCATCGGTGCCGTGGCCCTGTACTTCGTGCGGCGGAAGGACTGGAAAAAGCACTGGGAGGAGCAGGAACTGCTCAGGCAGGCCCTGGAGGAACGGCGCAAGCGGCAGAGGGAGGAAGGGAAATGAGCCGGGGAGGGATCATCCTTGCCTCCGCATCGCCACGCCGGGCGGAGCTCCTGGAGTCGGCCGGCATCCGTTTCGACGTCGTCCCCGGCCACATCGACGAGACCCCCCTGCCGGGGGAGGAGCCGGTCGCCCATGTCCTTCGCCTCTCCCGGGAAAAGGCGGCGGAGGTCGCCCGGCGGGAGGAGGGGACGTTCTTCGTCGGCGCCGACACCATCGTCCTGTGCGACGGCGAGATCATGGGCAAGCCGCGGGACAACGACGATGCGGCACGGATGCTGGCCAAGCTGTCGGGTCGGACCCACCAGGTCATCACCGGTTTTACCGTGCTGGAGCGGGAGAGCGGCCGCATGATCAACCGCGCGATAGGTACCGACGTCACCTTCACATCCCTGACACAGGGGGAGATCGATGCCTATGTGGCCACCGGCTGCCCCCTGGACAAGGCAGGGGCCTACGCCATCCAGGGGGGGGCGGCCTACATGGTGGAGCGTATCGACGGTTCCTACACCAACGTGGTCGGACTCCCTCTCTGCGAGGTGGTCGCGGCTCTCCGCGAACTGGAGGGGATGGAGCGAGTTTGACGTTTATGTTACTGTTTCTCCGTGCTATAGTTGTTCGATGAATTTAGTCGCAGATTTCAGGAAAAAACTCACCCTTCCGGTCTCCTCCCGCACGGGGCGTCTCGCTGCGGCGTTCCTCTCCCTCGCCGTCCTGACCTTCATCGCCGGGTTTTCCCTCGGCAGCCGCAAGCCAGCGGCTGTCCCCTTCCACGACATGATCGTCAACCACCCCCGGGAGATGTCGGCCCTGGTGGAACCCGCCGACCGCAGGATCGTTGCCCTCGCCGCCACCCTGAAGACCCCGGAAAACGCCTATCTCTACGTGCGGGACCGGATCGACTTCGACCCGTCGCTTCCCTCTCTCCCGGCCGGTGAGATCCTCTCCGAAGGGCGGGGGAGCTGTCTGGGGAAGGCGCTGCTCCTCTGCAGCATCTACCGGGCCCTGGGGGTGAAGCCGTCGGAGGTCCGCATCGTCACCGGGGAGGTCGATGCCATCGGCGGCATCGTCGACCATGCCTGGGTGGAGATGGAGTACAGCGGACGCTGCCTGCAGCAGGATGCGACCAGCCTCCTGGGGAAATTCTCCTTCGACCAGTTTCGCGGCATGGCGTACACCGACGCCTTCATCAAGGAGGAGGGGTATGTCTTCAACGACAAGGGCTTTGCCGTCGTCTCCCGCCTCAACATGATGAAGGGGGGCGGCCACCCCCATCTGACCCAACGCCCCCTCTGACGGAACCATAACCTCCCCCATCCGAGCGGACAGGAGCCATGACACTCGTAGACAATCTGAACACCGTTCGCAGCCAGATCGCTACCGCAGCTGGTGCTGCCGGCCGCAATCCCTCGTCCATCCGCCTGGTGGCGGTTTCCAAGACCAAGCCGGCGTCCCTGATCGAGGAGGCGTTTCGTGCCGGACAGACCCTGTTCGGTGAGAACTACGTGCAGGAACTGGCCGCCAAGGCAGCCGAGATGCGCTCGCCGGTGGAGTGGCATTTCATCGGCCATCTCCAGAGCAACAAGGTCAAGTATATCGCCGGACTCGTGACCATGATCCACTCCGTCGACCGTCTCTCCCTCGCGGCCGAGATCGACCGGCAGTGGGGGCGCCTGGGGAGATGCTGTGACGTCCTCGTGCAGGTGAACGTGTCCGGCGAGCCGACCAAGAGCGGGACCACCAGGGACGAGGCGGTCAGTCTCGTCCGGGAGGTGTCGGCCCTCCCCCACCTCCGTGTCAGGGGGCTCATGACCATGCCCCCGTTCTTCGACGATCCGGACCGGGCGCGCCCCTATTTCCGCGAGCTGCGTCACCTAGCCCGCGAGATCGATGAGCTGGCGCTCCCCGGTGTTTCCATGGGGGAGCTCTCCATGGGGATGTCGGGCGATTTCGCCGCGGCGATTGCCGAAGGCGCGACACTGGTAAGGGTCGGCTCGGCGATCTTTGGCGGGCGTTAACGATATGCACCCGGCACCGATTTTGCTATGATTGAGGCAGGAGGCGGCACAGCAGCAACTCTCAGGCCGCCGGGAGGTCGCCCATGGCACTGACGGTTGTCGAGGAACTGCTGAAAAAGGGGCTTGCGGCCCTGGAGCACGGTCATACCTATCTTGCCATGACCTGTCTCGAACAGGCGATGGCGACCGGGAAAACACCGCTCATCTCATCCTGGCTCGCCTACTGCATGGCACTCAATCGCAGGGATATGGAGAGGGCGGTCTTGCTTGCCCGGGAAGCCCTGGGTGCCGACCCCCAGGACGCGGATATCTGCCTGAATGCCGGCAGGACGCTCCTTTTGGCGGGATTCAGGGAAGAGGCGCTCCGTACGTTTCGCAGCGGCCTGGCAGCCGGCAGGGACGAGAGGCTGATCGCCGAGCTGGACCGGCTGGGGAACCGCCGCCAGCCCCTCTTCGCCACGCTCCCCCGCGGCCATTTCCTGAACCGTTGCTTCGGCCTGCTCCTCAGCCGGCTCGGGTTTCGCTGAGCCGGCAACGGATTATCTTTCCCAGCATGGTGATTATCTGCTATAACAAAACTTATCCCAGTGACCCGGAGGTTTTGTTGTACATGCTGATCAGATTCATTGCCGTCTCCCTGCTGTTCTTCTCCCTCTCCCTCCCCGCAGTAGCCGCCACCCCGTCCGTCAATGTCCCCATCCTGCTCTACCACCGCTTCGGTCCGACCGTTGCCGACGGCATGACCATCAAGACGTCGGTTTTCGAGGAGCACCTCAGGTACCTGAAGGACAACGGCTACAAGGTCATACCCCTCCGGCAGCTGGTGAACTGGTACCAGAAAAAAGGGCCGGCGCCTGCCCCCAAGTCCGTGGTCATCGTCGAGGATGACGCCCACAAGTCGGTCTACACCGACATGCTTCCCCTGGCGAAAAAATACAACGTGCCGGTCACCGTGTTCATCTACCCTTCCGCCATTTCCAATGCCAAGTACGCCATGACCTGGGACCAGCTGCGGGAGCTGAAAAAGACCGGGCTGTTCGATTTCCAGTCCCACACTTACTGGCACCCCAACTTCAAGAAGGACCGGAAGAAGATGCGTCCCGACGAGTTCGACAAGTCGGTGACGATGCAGCTGACAAAGTCCAGGGCGAAGATCGAGAAGGAGCTCGGGGTGGGGGTTGACCTGCTCGCCTGGCCCTTCGGCATCTACGATGACGACCTCCTCCGCCGGGCTGGGGCCGCAGGCTACAGCGGCACGTTCACCATCGAGCGCCGCCACGCAACGGCCAACGAATCACTGATGAAGCTCCCCCGCTACCTGCTCATCAACGCGGACCAGGGGAAGGCGTTCAGCCAGATACTGGCCGGGAACGCGCCGAAGCGGGATGTCGTCTACTGAGGCGAAGAAGCACCCCTGCCCGGACTGCACCTTCTGCCAGTGGTGCGGCGATGACCGCTGCGCCCTCTGCCTGCGCCGGGGAAGCTGCCGGCGCGGAAAGCTCTCGTTTGCCGAACAGATCGCCCTGTACGACGCCACCAACCGGCGGGAGCCCGAGATGACCGGAAGCGATGAAACCGTCGACCTGCTCCGCCGCCACGACCTGCGGATACTCCAGCCCGCGAGGGGGTACCGGTTCTCCCTCGACCCGGTCATCCTCTGCGACTTTGCCCTCCCCGCCGGGGGGCGGATCGCGGACCTGGGCTGCGGATGCGGCATCATCCCCCTCCTGATGGCGCGGCTGGCGTCCGGGGCACGCGTTACGGGTGTCGAGGTGCAGGGGGGGATGGCCGACCTGGCCCGGCGGAACGTGGAGCTCAACGGGCTGGCCGACAGGGTGGACATCCTGGAGAGCGATATCCTCGACCTGGGCGAGTTGCTGCCGGCCAACGGGTTCGACCTCGTGCTGGCCAACCCCCCCTATCGCCGTCGCGGCGAAGGACGGATCAGCCCCCTGGCCGGACGTGACCTGGCCCGCCACGAGTCGAGCGCCACCCTGGCGGATTTCCTGGCCGTGTCCAGGAGACTGGTCAGGCCGGGGGGGAGGATCTGTTTCATCTACCATCCCGGGCGGCTTGTGGAGCTGCTGCACCTGGCCCAGGGAGCCCGGCTGGCCCCGCGGCGGCTGCGGATGGTGCATGGCGATGTCGCTGCGCCGGCACGCATGTTCATGGTCGAACTGATGAAGGGGAGCCGTGGCGGGCTGGAGATCCTGCCGCCGCTGCTGGTGTATGGGGCCGATGGCGGTTACACGGGGGAGATGCTGCGGATTTACGGCGAGGATGGATCGGGCGGCACGCTTTTGAGGTGACGAGTGAGGAGCGATTCCAGCGTGCGGCGCAGCTCGGGGTCCATGACCTTTTCCCCCTGCTCGTCGACCCAGGCGGTCTCTTCCCGGGAGAGCTCACGCGACGGGGGGATGAATGGCTCCTCAGGCGGGAGTTCCCCGGTAATGCTCCCCTGCTTGAGGAATATCTCTCTGACAAGGGGGGCGCCAACCTCGGCATTCACCCGGGCGGTTATGTCTCCCTTGAGGAGCGACAGCTGCTGCATCCAGGCGGAGCCGGCGACCCTGACGGTGAGCACGCCGTCGCGGAATGACGACGGCATCGCCCGGGAGGCGATCTGCGGACCGACCGCGGCTCCCCATACCTCCCAGATCTTCAGCTCCCGGAAGCGTGCCTGGGCGGGTTTTCCTGCAAAGGTCGCGGCAATGAGGTCGGCGAGGGGGGCGGGACGCTTCATCCGCGGACGCTTGTCAGCCATGGCCATCCCTGCGGCGGCGGATTTTCCCCCCGATGAGCTGGCCAAGTACCGCGCCTCCGAGGGTGAGGGGGATGAACTTCCAGCTGAAGCCTGCCTTGATCCGCAGGTAGATGATCAGGGGGATGGAGATGTGGACATAGAAATACCAGGCGAAGGTGAATTTCTCGCTTCCCTGGCGGAGGTAGCCGAAGGGGATGTTGATCGCCACGGCGACCAGAATCAGGCCTGCAAGGAGGAGTACACCGCTCATGCGGACATAGTAAGCTTCATGGAGAGGCAAGTCAATCTGCTTCTGCTGAAGGGGTTCGGGTGCGCTGCCGGCGGTCAAGATCGGAGATATGCCCATGGTAAATGACGGCGATTACGTTGCCATATTCAATTCGGTGCACCGGGTGATGAAGGCGGAAAAACATCTCAAGGAGCAGAAACTGCAGATCCTGCTCATCCCCGCCCCCCGGGCACTCTCTTCGGACTGCGGCCTGGCGATCCGCTACGGGGCCGGGGACCGGGAGCAGGTCGAAGGGGTACTGCGCACCGCGGGTCTTGCCCCGGAAGAGATCTACCTCAAGTCTGGTGACCGTTATCTCCGGGTGGACAGCGAATTCTGATGTCAGCTGGCTGGGGGGCGGCCGGGCTGCCTTCCCGCAACCCGGTATTTCTTCACCAGCCTGACCGGGTGGTACGAGATTTTTGCTTCCCGCAGCCCCTGTTCTCCCAGGTCCTGTTCCCGGTTGATGAAGGTGCAGTCGGTGAAGAGCAGGCGGCTGAACTCGCGGTTGACCAACTGGGCGAGCCCCTCGACAAAGGGGTCGGTCTTCTCGAAATGGCAGACGGCGGTATCCCGGTTGAGCCGCTCCCCGAGGGCAAAGGCGGCAACGCCCCCCTCCAGCAGCACGACCACGCCGCTCAGCCCGAGCTCACCTGCCAGGCTCACGGCTTCTTCCGTCGCCTCTGCTTCAAGGTCGAGGGGGGTGCCGGGTGCCCCCCCCCGGACGCGGCGCCACTCCCGGAGCAGCTGCCGCGCTCCCGGCACATGCTCCGGGGTGAACAGCTCCACGCGGTAGCTGTGCCGTGCGGTGAAATAGTTTATCCGGTTCTTCTTCTTGTGGAACCGGGGGCCGGGGAGGGTTGCCAGCTCCTCCCTCAGGTAGAGGTAGTCGAAGCTGTTCCGGTCCTCGACGGCGGTGATCCCGGCCGGCGCAAGGTGGCGGGCGACGAACTCCTCGTCGGCACCGTAGAGGTCGTGGCCCGCGGCCAGCAGCATCCTGGCCGTTTCGCCCCGCTCCCCGCCGAGCGGCGGCAGGAAATAGGGTTCCCTGTCGTAGCCCTGCCCGAAGAGCACCAGGCTCTCCCCCACCCTGGAGATGGTATAGGAATGGGCCTTGCGGAAGAGGTAGAGGCTGGCGAAGCAGAACTCGGAGATCTCCGGCTGCAGCTCGTGAAAATGCTCCTGCAGCAACGTGCTGTCGGCCGTAGTCAGAGGGCGCTTTTCGGGATACGAAGGGATTTGCATTGTCTTCTCCTCGGCTAGACAGTATAAACTGATATGCGTCACATTGCCACCGGCCGGTTTGTTCCCGGCGGTGCGGACTATAGGAGTGCAGATGAAACCATTATTTCTCAACCCCCCCACGTTCGAGGATTTCGACGGAGGTGCCGGAGCCCGCTACCAGGCATCCCGTGAGGTCACCTCCTTCTGGTATCCTACCTGGCTCTGCTATCCCGCGGGCATGATCGAGGGTTCCAGGGTGGTGGATGCCCCGGTACAGCGCCTTGACCTGGAAGGGTGCCTGGAGATAGCGCGGGATTATGACATGGTGGTCATGTATACCTCCACCCCGACGCTTCAGTTGGATATCGCCACCGCCCGGGCCGTCAAGGCACGGAAGCCGGCGACGGTCACGGTGCTTGTCGGGCCCCACGTGTCGGTGCTGCCGGAAGAGTCGCTGCGTCAGGCAGCCGGAGCGGTCGACATCGTCTGCCGCGGCGAGTTCGATTACTCCATCAAGGAGCTGTGCGAAGGGGGGGAGTGGGCGAAGGTGGACGGCATCAGTTTTCGCTCTGGCGACGACATGGTGCATACCCCCGACCGGGAGCCGATCCGCGACCTGGATGCTCTCCCCTTTGCCAGCCAGGTCTACAAGCGGGACTTGCCGGTGGGTGAGTACATAATCCCCCACTTTCTCCACCCCTACGTCTCCATCTACTCCAGCCGAGGCTGCCCGTCACGCTGCATCTACTGCCTCTGGCCCCAGACCTTCTCCGGCCGTGCCATGCGCTGCCGTTCCCCCCGGAATGTCGCCGAGGAGGTGCAGTGGATCCTGACCAACATCCCCGGTGTCCGGGAGATCTCCTTCGATGACGACACCTTCACCGCCGATATCCGTCATGCCCGTGAGGTGGCAACCCTTCTGAAACCCATGGGGATCTCGTGGACCATCAATGCCCGGGCCAATTGCGATTTCGAAACCCTCAGGATCATGCGCGAGGCCGGCCTGCGGCACGTGGTGGTCGGGTACGAGTCGGGTAACAACACGATCCTGAAGAACATCAAGAAGGGGATCACCACTGAGCAGGCGACCCGTTTCACCAGGGATTGCCAAAAGCTCGGCATCTCCATTCACGGCGCATTCATCATGGGACTGCCGGGGGAGAGCCGGGAGACCATTCGCGAGACCATCGAGTTTGCCAAGCGCCTCGACCTGAACTCCATCCAGGCTTCCATCGCCTCGCCATATCCGGGGACCGAATTTTACGATCTCTGTCTCGAAAAGGGGTGGATCGCCTCAAACACCTTCCTCGACGACAGCGGCCACCAGAAGTGCGTTATCAACTACCCCGGTCTCTCCGGGGCGGAGATCTTCGACTCAGTGGACCTGTTCTACGACAAGTTCTACTTCCGGCCGAAATACATCCTGCGCAGCATCGGCAGGATGATCGTGGACGGGGAGGAGCGGCGCAAGCTCCTCAAGGAGGGGCGCCAGTACCTGGCCTACATGAAGAAGAGGCGCCAGGGCGGGAAATAAAAAAAGCCGCCTCCGGTATGGAGGCGGCTTTTCAGTTCCCGGCGGGAAGGATTACTTGGCGGCCGGAGCTGCTGCCGGTGCTTCAGCCGGCTTGGCTTCTTCCTTCTTCTCGGCTTTCTTTGCCTTCTTGGCTTTCTTCACCTTCTTGGCTGCCTTCTTCTCGGCCTTGACCGGCGGGTGGCCAGCCGGCATTGCTGCGGGCTCTTCGGCGAGGACAACGCCGGCAAACGAGAGGGCCACGAGGGCAGTGACGATCATGGAGAGTGCTTTTTTCATTGGGTAGCTCCTTTTGTGAGGTGTGCTGCTTTATCCTGTCCATAGCAGGTACCGTGCCAGGTGTGAAACTTCCTGCAACTGCCCGGAATGCAAGGAGACGTGTCTGGCCATGGTCCCGGTGTCGCCCCACGGCCTGCCCCATTCGCGCCACGTCCCGCTGCAAATGAGGTTAATGAATCGCAGGGTGGGTATGAAAAAAGGTGGCTGACCGACTTTTACGCTTGCCCCCCACCCCCTTCGCCGGTAATAATTCTCTTTTTACCTCTCCCTGTTCTACGTACGGACGGACCATGAAGCAGCTCATCATCAATGCCGATGATTTCGGCCTTTCTGCCGGCGTCAACCGGGCCGTGATCACGGCATGGCGCGAGGGTATCCTGACGAGTGCCTCCCTCATGGTCGGTGCCCCTGCCTTTGACCAAGCGGTGGAGCTGGCCCGGGAGAACCCGGGCCTGCAGGTGGGACTGCATCTCACCCTGGTTCAGGGGCGGTCGGTGGTTGCCCATGGCGGGTTCCCCTGCCTGACGGACGGGGAGGGGAATTTCCCCGTCGATCCGGTCATGGCGGGTATGCGGATGTTTTTCCTCAAGGCGCTCCACCGGCAGCTAGCGGCAGAGGTGGAGGGACAGATAACCCGCTTCCTCGAAACCGGTCTCCCCCTCTCCCACATCGACGGCCACCTGAACATCCACATGCATCCGACGGTCTTTGCCATCGTCTGCCGTCTGATGCCGAAATACGGCATCGAGACTTTCCGCCTGAGCCGGGAGCGGCTGGGAGCGGAGCGGCGCATCTCGTCCAGGCGGCTCCTGGGGAAAGCAGTCGATGCCGGCATCTTCGGTCTGCTGGCCCGTCGCTGCCAACCGGAGCTTCAGCGTCGCCGCATCGGATTTGCAGGGGAGGTCAAGGGTCTCCTCAACTCGGGCAGGATGACCGAGGAGTACCTGCTGGCCGCCCTCGACCTGCTGCAGGACGGGGTGACGGAAATCTACTTCCATCCGGGTGACGCGGACGAGCCGGAACTCGCCGTCACCATGCCCGATTACCGGCACCGGGACGAGCTGGCCGCCCTGCTGAGCCCCCGGGTGCGGGAGAAACTCGGGAGTCTCGGCATAACGCTGCGGAACTACCGGGGTGATCTGAAACGCTGAAACGTGCAGGATACGACGTTAGACATGTAAAGGGTAGAAAACTATGGTGAAGACACTGTTTATCATGCTGCTGGCGGTTACCGCCGGGACTGTCGGCGATCTGCTGCTGGCCAAGGGGATGAAGGAGATGGGGGACCTGTCCGCCATGAACCTGCGGGGTATCGGCAGTGCCGCCCTCCAGGCCCTTACCACCCCCAAGCTGGTTATCGGTACGGCCATGCTGGCGATCTTCTTTTTCCTCTGGCTGGCGGTCCTCTCCTGGGAAGACCTGTCGGTGGCGCTCCCCATGCAGGCGCTCAATTACGTGCTGGTCGCTTTTCTGGCCCAGTATTTTCTCGGGGAGACGGTTACGCCGTTGCGCTGGGCAGGGACCCTGCTCGTCTGTGTCGGGGTGATGATGATTACCAGGAGCAGCGGAGGGTAGAGGCTATTTCGCCGGCAGGATCAGCTGGCGCCGGACCAGGCTGAAGGTGAGCGGCTTCTTTTCACCGCTGCGGTGGACCCTGATGACCACCGGTGTGCCGGCCCTGCCGCGCAGGCGGTGTTCGACCAGGTCGCGGAAGTCGCTCCCCCTGGTCTCCTTGCCGTCGATATGGGTGATGATGTCACCCACCCTGACCCCCGCACGGTGGGCAGGACCGCCGGCAACCAGCTGCTTAACCACGATGCGGCCGTCGGCCCACGGGGCGCCGTCAATGCCGACCCCGCCGAAATTTTTGGACGAGTTGGCGGCATGGGCCGTCGTGGCGAACAGGAGCAGGATGGCGAGCATGAAGGGGCGCATGGTCGCAACTATAGCCCAGCAAGGTGCTGCGGTCAACCGGGGCGTTCGTCGGTTGCCTGCGGAAGAGAGTCGTGGGAGGGATGCTGTCTCTTATACACATCTGACGCTGCCGACGAATAGAGAGGTGT
>CALMBF010000142.1 GCA_937860145.1 uncultured Geobacter sp. | reverse complement strand
GACAGCCGGCCGAGCACTTGCCGCACTGGAAGCAGCGCCGCACCGAGCTGTCCGACAGCTTCTCCACCTTCTTGACGAAATCCAGGTTCATCGTCGCGGCGGAGAGCGTCATCTTGGAATTCTTGTACTGGTTCATGAATACCCTGCTGATTACGGTTGATTTCGTTCGTGCACGGAACCTATAGCAAAAGCTTTGCCAGAAATCGGTGTCAGGTCGTAGGGAAGGTTTTCCGGTGTCATGTTGTGCAACATATCGAAATTGCAGGGTTATGACGGGTTGTTGCGGAGTCGGGTCAGGAGGGAGGGGAACGCGTCGGAAGGAGCGTTTTCTCTTCCGGCTGGGGAGTTGTGCAACAACTGCAGCGAATCACCTCATGAAAAGGTCGGCCCGGACCAAAAAAGACGGGAAGAGTGTCCCGATATTCCACAGGAATGCATCATTCCACCTTCATGACCACCATGGTGACATCGTCTTCCAGGGGGATTGCGGCGGAAAATGCCGCGACCCGGAGGAGAATGGTGTCGATGATGGTCTGGGGTGATTCCCGGTGACAGGATCGGAGGGTTTCGCAGAGCCGTTCGTTACTGAAGAGGTGGCCCCTCCCGTCGTCGGCTTCGGTTACCCCGTCGGTGTAGAGGAGGAGCAGGTCGCCACTCTGCAGTTGGACCTGCTTTTCCTCGAAGGTGACGGCGTTGCGTACCCCCATGATCAGGCCGTCGGCATCCAGCCACTGGCATGACCGCCCTGAATGGCGGAAGAGGAGCCCGGGTGGGTGGCCTGCGTTGGCATAGGTGAGGATGCGGCTGGAGGTGTCGAAGCTGGCGCAGAAGACCGTGATGAACAGTTCGGACCTGCTGAGGTCCTCGTGGAGTATTTCGTTCATCGAGGTGAGGGTCTGGCCGGCACTGCTCCCTGTGGACAGCTGGGCACGGAGGACCGCCCGCGCTTCAGCGGTCATCAGTGCGGAACCGATGCTGTGGCCCGAGACATCCGCCACGACCAAGTCCACGATGCCGTCGTTGCGGTTCGAGAAATGGTAGTAGTCACCTCCGACATGGGTAGCCGGGAGGCAGTAGCCTGCCAACGTGGCTCCCGGTATTTCCGGGGGGGCGGCGGGGAGGAGGGAGAGCTGGATCTGCTTCGCCAGTTCCATGTCACGCAGCATGCGGGAATTCTCCAGGAACGCCTTTTCGGCCCGCTTCCGTTCGGTGATGTCGCGGACGACGGCAACTCCGTACAGGTCCTTCTGGAAGGTGACGATCCTGATGGCCATCTCCACGGGGAGCAGATCGCCGGTGCGTTTGCACATCAGTGTGGTGATGGTGTCCCGGTCCCACCCCTGTTCGAGACCGCCTGCAAGGGATTCCATGGCCCGGGAGACCGTTTCGTCGGGAAAGATCGTGTTCCAGTGGCAGGAAAGAAGTTCCTGCCGGGTAATCGAGAGTTGCCGGCAGGCCGATTCGTTGACGTCGATGAACCTGTTGGAAAGAACATGGATGAGGAAGATGCAGTCGTTGCTCTGGTCGATGAGGGCCCGGAACCGCTCCAGCTCGTCCAGTTTCTGCTGGAGCTCAGGATAATAGGTCTTGCGCAGGGAGCGTTCGCCGAGACCGATGATCTTCTCCCGCTCCGCATCCCATACGCTGGAGATGTCAGAGGGCCCTTTCATAGATGGCCTCGATATCCTCCCGGGAGGGCTGCCGGGGGTTTGTGAAGATGCAGGGGTCATTCAGCGCCTTCAGCGCCAGGGCCGGGATGTCGCTTCGGGAGATGCCCAGCAGACTCAGGGGGCGGGCCACGCCAGACTCCTTCAGCAGGCAGGCGATCCGCGAGTGGAGGGCGGCGAGCACGTCGTCCGGTGACATGCCGATGGTGGATATCCCCATTGCTCCCGCTATCCTGGTATAGCGTTCCGGTTCCGCAGGGAAGTTGAAGTCGATGACAAGGGGGAGGAGCAGGGCGTTGCATTCGCCGTGGGGGGCATCCTGCATCCCGCCGAGGCCGTGGGCCATGGCATGGATCAGCCCGAGGCTCGCGTTGGAAAAGGCAAGACCGGCCTCCAGGCTCGCCAGCATCATCCTGCCGCGGAAACCGAGGTCGTCCGGGGTCTCAATGGTCGGGAGGAGGTTGGAGGAAATCGTCCTGATCGACTGCAGGGCAAAGAGGTCGGTGATCGCCGAATGGGCGGTGGAGACGTAAGCCTCGATCCCGTGGCAGAGGGCATCCAGGGCGGTCTGGGATGTCAGTTCCCGGGAGAGGGAGGTGGTGGTGACCGGATCGATCAGGGCGACGTCCGGGACGATCATCTTGCTGATGATGGCAATCTTGGTCTGGCGCGCACTGTCGGTGATGATGGCGAACTGGGAGACATCGGCTGCCGAGCCTGCGGTGGTGGGGATGCAGATGAGGGGGGGGATGGACTGCTCGACCCGGTCGACCCCCTCGAACTCGACGATCTCCCCCCTGTTCGCGCTGACTATGCCGATCCCCTTGGCGCAGTCCATGGGGCTGCCGCCGCCGACGGCGACGATGGCATTACACCCCTCCTTCCGGTACAGTGCGGCTCCGGTGCTCACCTCTTCCGCCTTCGGGTTGCTCGTGACGCCGTCGAACAGGACATGTTCCAGTCCGCTCTCTTCGAGGGAAGCGATCACCTGGCTGCTCCACCCGGCATCTCTTACCCCCGGATCGGTGACCACCAGGACCTTGCGGCCGCCGAAGTTCTTCGCGTATCGTCCGGCCAGGGTGCGGGCATCCATGCCGAAGATGAATTCGGGAGCGACAAATTTACGCAACGGGAAATCGTTGGGGGCCATTCCATCCTCCCCCCTGCTGCATTCACCTGCTCTGTCCGACCCGACGGAACCGGGCGAACTGTTCGCAGCAGGTCCATACCTTCATAGTATCACATGGAGGGGGTTTGGGAATGGTGACGGTCCCTCAGAGTTCGTTCAGGATCTGTTGTTTCTTGGTTCGGTACTCTTCCTCACTGATCAGGTCTCTGTCCCGCAAGCTTTTGAGGAGGCGCAGCCGCTCCTCGATGCCGCGGCTCCCACCTTTGTCGTCCACCGGCGGTGCGTTGGCACTCTTCTGGTCTGGCAGCTGTTCCCCGACCTGTTCGGAGCCGATCCTGAACACGAGCCAGTCGGTCCTGTCCGGTCGGCCGTTTGACGCCATGGTGCCGGGGATGACGGACCGCTCGGATTGTGCCGGTGCCGTTCGGGACCCTGGAGTAAACGGTGCAAGTCGCCGGTCTCCCCTGCTCTCAACCGGTTGCTGCACCATGCCGAGAATGAGATTGAGCTCCCCCCCCCTGTGGAAGAACCTGCCGGTCGTCACCCGCTCCTCCCGGACCAGGCCCATGAGTGTCGGGTGGTAACCGTAGATGGCGAAGACGATCTCTTCGTCACGACTGCACCGCGACAGCCCGGCTGAAACATGCTCTGACAGGAGACCGACCTCGGTTTCGGTGAAAAGCGGTGCCGGTTTGCCCGTCTCGGGGTCGATGATGCGAGGTCCGGACAGCATGTGGCGCAGTGTCCGTGCCGATATCGTCACCGGATGGTCGTTGCCCTGGACACTGTCACCAGCGACATGTTCGCGGGGGCCGATCCTGACGAACTGGTCCCGGGACTGCCAGACCGTGGCGTCTGGTGCGGTCCTTTCCCGCACTCCGGGGGTCGAGGCGCAGGCGGTAAGGGTAAGGACAAGGAATGTTGCCGGCAACAGGGCCATGTATGACCTGGAAAGGGAGAGTTTCATGGGATGCTCCTCGTATGGGGCGCCGGAAGGGGGGATAGTGTGGCGGAACGGGGCGGATTACGGTCCTGACCGGCCTGGTCGTGGACCGCAATCCGCCTCGAATGTATCAATATCTGTCCATGGGTCAGAATGGCAGTTTGCCGGCTGACATGAGCATGAACGACGGTACCAGCAGGCCGGGGAATGCCCAGGTGATAAGGGACCAGGCAAGGGTGCCTGCCGAAACCTTGCCGTATGCGTTCAGCCATACCTCGACGGTCAGCACCGTGTAGCCGGCGCAGGCAAAGGCCAGGTAGGTGCTCTGGGGGGTCAGAGGCTTGCCGTCGGGACCCGGGGCCCCTCCCACGAAAAAGAGTACCATATAAACGGCAGAGATCACGGCCACGATGAGGCTGACGTTGCCGACGGAGCGGAGATCTTCGAGCCCTGCCAGCAGTGCATAGGCAACGGTGCAGTAGAGCAGGCCATGGGCGAACAGCAGCCCGCCGGTGAAGGCGTCCTTGAACAGGGCCGTCTGCAGGAACGCCCCGATGACGACGGTCAGTCCCACAAACCCGGTGATGGCGCCGGTACCCTTCGCTTCTCCCTTACCGAGAAAGAGTATGGCAACCGGTACCCACATGACACTGATGGCGATAAGTAATGCTAAGGTCATTTTACCCTCCAATGTAGATCCCCCGTCCCGGGCTCTTTGGTCTCCGGGACAGGGGTGACAGTTGATGTTATTCGGCCGTGGTCGGATCGATAATCGTCCGTACCTCGGCGACACTGTTGGCCGGGAATCCTCCCTGCCGGGCATGCTCCAGAACCGTCTCCTTGTCGGGAGCGATGTAGATGCAGTAGATCTTGTCGTCGGTGACAAAGCTATGAATCCACTGGATCTGCGGTCCGAGACCCTTGAGAACTGAGCAGGATTTCTGCGAGATGGCTTTCAACTCGTGGGGGGGGATGGTGCCTGCCCCGGGAATTTCCCTCTCGATGACATACTTAGGCATGGTGAGCTCCTTTCCCTACCAGTAGAACATGGTGCCGAGGGCGATCTGGTTCGAATGCTGGGTGGCATTGTCGTGCCAGGTGTTCTGGGCGTACGAGTATTCGGCGATGAACTGGGTGAACTTGTTCAGGTTGTAGGTGACGGTGGCGACAGCAGCTTCCTGCTTCCTGATCTGGGAGATGGTCGTATCCGTCTTGTCGTAATCGCTCTCCTCCTGGCGGGACTGACCGTAGTTGATCCCCACCATGACCGACGGGGTCACCTTGTAGGTGGCCTGGGCGAGGAAGCCCCAGTGGGTTCTCTCCTTGCCGGCGGCATCCGTTGAGGTGGAGCCGAGGAAATCCCCATCCTGGGCGCTGACCATGCCGAGCCCTTTGCCGACGTAGCCCGAGGCCAGCAGGTTCGCGCCGCTGAATCCCGCACTGACGCCACCTGCTCCGCCGATGGAGCGGTTGGTTTCACCGGGTCTGGCAGCGGCCGTGCTGCTGCGGGGTGCCTCCTGGTAGAGGCCGGATGCCCATGCCTGGAGGGTCGTCGTGCCGGCGGTCCTGGCATAGGAGACTTCCGCCTCAACCCGGGGGGAGTTGGTCTTGCCGGTGTCGCTGCTTATCTTGTACGGCTCGCCCACAGCAATGGCGATCTTTGTCCCGGCCAGGTCCGGGGTGGTGTAGCGGATCTGCGGTCCGAAGTTGGCGTACAGGTAGCCGTAGCCGATATGGCCGAGGGTCGTGTTGCCGCGGAAAGCTGGGCCCGGAACGACACCGGCGGTGACGAGTGTCATGTCGGTGAGGATGTTTTTGCCCTGGTAGAGGTTGAGTGCGCGGCCGGCGAGGAGTTCGCCATAGGACCCCTTGGCGGTATAGAAGAACTCCCGGAAGTCGATGTTCGGCGAAGTGTTGAAGCGGTTGCCGTTGGCGCCGTTCTGGATGGCCGGGTAGATGCCGACCCTGACGGACGAGTCGATCCCGTTGGTTGTCGGTGCCTTCACATTGAATGCCACCACCGACGGGAGGAGGCCGATGCCCACCCCGAAGCGCTGGTCGGCTTTGGTCTGGTCATTGCTGCCAACGCTCAGGAGGCTCAAGGAACGATTGCCTGAGGGGAGGGCGCTCGTCGTGTTGTAGGTGGCAAAAACATCGACGATACCATCTGTGCTGAGTTGCCAGCCGTTTTCCCCGCCGATCACGAATGCTGCATCGGCGGTAGGGAGCTGGGTGACTGCTGCAAGCAGCAGGGTTGCTGAAAGTACTGATTTCTTCATGCATATCCTCCCTGAATTCTGTGCCGGAGAACTGACCCCGGCGTGTCATGGTTACAGCCTTATAGAGCTACCACTGTTTTATCATCGCTTCCCGTGCCCGGCGCACGTCCGCTTCATTGATGCGTCTTAGTGCAACTGTAGTGCCATTTATAAAACGATATTTTCATAGATAAAACCAATGGCGGTCCGGAACGGGGCGTGTAGTGCATTGTATTGAAATGAAAGGTTATTTTCTTGGTATGCTCCAGGTGGCACTCCGGCGACGGTGGAGGGGGCTGACTGTAGCGTATGTCAACAGCGTGGAATAAAAGGGCACCACAGGTGCTCAGTCCGGTGATATAAAAAAGAAGATAAAAAACGACAATAGGTGTATGATTTAAATAAAACCGCGTTATTTCAGGTACGGTTATTGCTTTATATTTCTGGGTGTATGGCGGGTCTCTCCGGGACGGCGGGGAGATCTGACGGAAACGTCGGTCAGGGGAACTCAATGGGTGAAGAGAGAAGTAATCTGCAGCACTGCAAGTTCGAGGTCCCGGAGATCATTTTCGGGCGCGGCCTGCTCAACCAGATAGGCGCCTGTGCGCGACGTCTTGGGGGACACAAGGTTTTCCTGGTGAGCGATGCTGGATTATTTGCTGCCGGGTGGGTCGACCGGGCGATCAGGCATATCATGGACGCGGGGTTGGAAGTCATCCTCTATGACAATGTCACCTCGAATCCGAAGGATGTGGAGATCGAGGCCGGTGCCGGCGAGTATATCCGCCACGGTGCCGATGTCATCATCGGGCTCGGGGGGGGGAGTGCCATGGACGCGGCCAAGGGGGTTGCCATCCTGGTTTCCAACGGCGGCAGGATCAGGGATTACGTCGGACCGGACAAGATCATCCGTCCCCTGCCACCCCTGGTGCTCTGTCCCACGACCTGCGGCACGGGGTCCGATGTCTCCCAGTTCGCCATCATCAATGACACGGAGAACCGCTGCAAGCTGACCATCATGAGCCGGTGCGTCGCGCCGGACATCAGCCTGACGGACCCGGACATACTGGAAACCCTGCCGGACGAGTTCGTCTGTACCACCGCCACCGATGCCCTGAGCCACGCCCTGGAGGCATACTTTTCCGTGGCCTCCACGTCGCTCACCGATGTCCATGCCATCAAGGCGCTGCGGCTGGTTTCCAACAGCCTGGTGCAGGCGGTGCGGGAGCGACGTCCCGACGATCTGGAAAACCTCTCCCGGGCCAGTCTCCATGCCGGCATGGCGTTCTCCAACTCGCTGCTCGGCATCGTCCACGCCCTGGCGCACCCCATCGGCGGTCTGTATGACGCGAACCACGGTAGTATCAATGCTATCCTCCTTCCCGAGGTGCTCAAGTACGATATCCCGGTGGTGACGGAAAAACTGCCGGAGCTGGCGTGGGGGATGGGGCAGGCGGTGGGCGTCAGCACAAGCGCTGCGGCGGAAATCGTCCAGGAAAAGCTGGGGGCCATGCTGGATGCCGCCGGGGCGCCGAGGAGCCTGCGGAGCATCGGTGTGCAGCGGGAGGACCTGCCGGAACTGGCACGTCGGGCACTGAAGGATGTCTGCATCGTCACCTCGCCGCGGCAGGCCGAAGAGAAGGACCTGTTGGCCATACTGGAAAGGGCGTACTGACATGACCGAGGCCAAGCGGACGCATGTCGACGAGACCAGCCTGGAGCGGCTGCTCGGGCTGGAGAGTTCCAAGATCGGCTTCTATTCCGAGGTCAAGCAGAAGATTCAGGAACTCGAAGCCGCCAACCTGGGGCTGCGGATCAAGAGCGGTGAGCTCCAGGCCGTATTCAACGCCATCAGCGACGGCGTGGTCATCTACGACCATCAGGGGCTCGTGCAGCACCGCAATCACATCACGCCGACGCTTTTTCCCCAGGAGACGACGGTCGGCGAGGGGTGCAGGTCACTGTTCCATCCCGACCGGGACCACCTGCCGGAAAGCTGCCCGGTTGAACAGGCCCTGAGCGGCAGAAACTGCCAGATATCCTTATCCCTCAACGTTGAGGGGAGGAGCCGCTACTTCGACGTAACTGCAACACCCATCGAGGACCCCAACGTAGAGACCAGGGCGCTGGTCTTCATCCGGGACGTCACCGACAAGAAGCTGAACGAGCTCCAGTTGATGCAGGCGGAGAAGATGTCCAGCATCGGGATGCTCGCCGCCGGGGTGGCCCACGAGATCAACAACCCCCTGACCTCCGTGGCCGGCTACTCCGAGGCGCTCCTGCGCCGCCTGCGGGACGACCGGACCCTGGCTGCCGACAGCCGTCTCAAGGATTTCAAGACATACCTCGAGGTCATCATCCGTGAATCCTACCGGTGCAAGGGGATTATCGACAGCCTCCTCAGCTTCAGCAGGAAATCGGAGGGGGCCATGGGCCTGGTCAATATCAACGGCATCCTTTCCGAAGTGCTTGAACTGGTGCGTCACAAGGCCCGCAACGATACGATCGAGATCAGGGAGTCCCTCCAGCCCGACCTCCCCCTGATCAAGGGGGATTCCTCCGGCCTGCGCCAGGTCTTTCTCAACCTGACCGTGAATGCCCTCCAGGCGATCGACGGCCCCGGGACCATCGACATAACGACCACGGACGTGGAGGGCGGTGGGGTCTGCGCCACCATCAGCGACACCGGCTGCGGCATAACGCCGGCGATGCTTGACCAGATCTGGGATCCGTTTTTCACCACCAAGGAGGTGGGGAAGGGGGTCGGACTCGGCCTGGCGGTCAGTTACAACATCATCAAGAGGCACGGCGGCGTGGTTAGTGTGGAGAGCACGCCGGGCAAGGGATCAAAATTCACCGTGAGGCTGCCGCTATGTCAATAAAGGTTACGGGTAAAGAGGCGAAGATCCTGATAGTGGAGGATGAACGGCCACTGCGGGAACTGTTGGAGATCGAGCTGGCACGAAGCGGCTACAAGGTGGATTCGGCTGCGGACGGGGAGAACGGGCTGGAGAAGTACCGCCAGGAGACCTACAATGTCGTGCTGCTGGACATGAAAATGCCGGGGATGGACGGCGTCGAGGTGCTCCGGATGATGCGGGCCGAGTCCACCCTGCCGGAAATCATCGTCTTCACCGGCCATGGTACCATCGAGACGGCGGTGGAGTGCATCAGGCAGGGGGCCTACGACTACCTCACCAAACCGGTCAAGCTGGACGAACTGGAGATGGTCATCGACAAGGCCTATGAGAAGAACCGCCTCCGCTATGAAAACATCAACCTGAAGCTGGAGATCAGCAAGCTGGACCAGCACCGGATCGTCGGCAGGAGCCAGGTGATCCAGAAGGTGCTGGAGACGGTCTACCGCTACGGGCCGACCGACGAACATGTGCTCATCTGCGGCGAGAGCGGCGCGGGGAAAGAGCTCTTCGCCCGGGCGGTGCACGACGCCAGCCGCCGGGCGAACAACGCCTTCGTTACGGTCAACTGCGGCCGCCTGAACGTCAACACGGCGGAGAGCGAGCTGTTCGGCCATGTGCAGGGGGCGTTCACCGGGGCGAACAAGGGG
>CALMBF010000141.1 GCA_937860145.1 uncultured Geobacter sp. | reverse complement strand
TTTGGACGCCGATTTAGGCTATAGGTGGGTCATTTTTGCATGCCGATTCACATGATGAACCGCCGAGAGATATCATAGACTATCTGAGGTCAATAGATCGAAATCACTAACTTTGCAATGGCTTAGTTCTCGGGTGCAAGGTCAGTGTTTTAAGACATAACGGACACGACTTCAGGACTATCTCTCATAGTTCAGAATCGACAGAGGACCCGCTTTCAGAGGATCCATACGATCAGCCTGGAGGCTGGCCCAAACGAGCCACTTGGCAAACCTGCTTTCCGGATCGATCTCCGGATGCCTGTCCCGCGCCGCCTGAATGAAGTCCCGCAGCCTCTGGCTTTCATACCAGGCATCGCACTGTTCTCTCAGGACCTCAACCCGCTTCTTTTCCTTGCGGATCATATTTTCCATTTCGAGGCGCTTTTCTTCTCGGTCCCGCCGGGCCTGCTCCTCGCGCTGCCGGCGGATTCGCTCGTCCTTGATCTGCAGGGCCATCTTGATCAGCTGTGTGATCAGGCCGTTCAGCTTTTCTTCGAGACGGCCGCGCTTATCATCCTTCATTACCTTGTCCGGGCTGTAGTATCTGGTAACAAGAAACGCAAACTCACCGGTCGGCACATAATCATAGGTCGGGATATGAACATAGGTGCGCTTTGCTTCCTTCAGTTCAGCCGCGGTTGCAACATGCCGGACTTTGCGCGATCGCTCCTCCACCCGGAGGTTGAACTGTTCATTCAGAATTTTCACGATGAGGACATGCTTCTCCTCGTCAACGGAAAAGGGATAGTTGCGCTTTGCCAGCGCCTTGAACAGGGCGTTCATGAGCCGTAACGCCCGATCCACCGATTCGGGAAAGACGGAAATGTACTCGCTTTCCGACCAGAACCTTGTCAGCCGGCCGTATCTCCCCTGTTTGGCTTTCCTGAGCTGGTTTTTTGCCTCGATAATCAGAGGATGCGGCATTGATAGGGTCTTCGCCACCCTGATGAGGTTTTCCGGCAGCTCCTCGAAGGTAATCTCAGGGATCTCGACCGGCTGGGGAGACTTATGATCAGGCATAAGTTCAGGCTCGTAGATATCGGTCGTATATACGGTTTTGCCATTCTTGGCCGGTGGCAACGGCGGCCGTTGCCCCTTGTGGGTCCTAAGATGGTATCCCTGCGGAGGTAACGGAATGCTCAGGCGCTTGCAGATCTTCCGCAACCCCACATCCGAAAGGCCATACTCGGCGGCCAGCGTCGTCATCGGTTTTTGCCAGATCTGTTCGAATAATTTCTGCCGCTCAAAGCTGATGGTCTTGTTGCTCATGTTCCCACTCCATCACACAATTACAGTTCAATTACCAGCTTTTTGTTGTAGTGCGGATTCCCGGTGTGAGTTCAAGCAAGTCTCAATATCCCGCAGACTCTCGCGTCCCGCCATCTGGGCATATCATCGACTATCTGAGGTCAATTGACCGAACTTACTAACTTTGCAACGGCGGAGTTTGCCACTGAAAGATCAAATTGCACTGGATATTTGCATTTCCGTGATCATATGGCCACGTTACCGTAACAATTGAATGTTACGGTAAGCATACGGAAGTAAAATCCGTTAAGGACGGTTATCGTATTATGAATGTAATCATCATCGAGGACGAACAGGATTTAGCCGAATTATTAGCATTCAATATGGAGAAGGAGGGATGGCAGACCGGTATAGAGCTTGACGGGAAAAGCGGTTTGGAGCGGGTGACTGCAGATCTTCCCGATTTGGTGATCCTCGACCTGATGTTGCCTGGGATGGGAGGGATCGAGGTCTGCCGTCGTTTGCGACATCATGAGAAAACCTCTACTATTCCAATCATTGTGGTGACCGCCAAGGGTGATGAGATTGACAGAGTTGTTGGCTTCGAAATGGGGGCGGACGATTATCTGGTGAAGCCATTCTCCATTCGGGAGTTGCTGTTGCGGATTAAAGCTCTTTTCAGGCGCACCAGTTTGCCTCAAGAAAAGGAAAAAATTTTGACTAGGGGAATAGTAACAATCGACCCGCACCGACATGTGGTTATGGTCAAGGGGCAGGAGATAACCCTCACCTCCACGGAATTCAAGCTCCTGCAGACCCTTGCCGAACGTCCCAACAGAATACAAGGACGCGAACAGCTGTTGCGCGACGTCTGGGGTTATAACAACAATACTGACAGCCGGACTATCGACACCCACATCACTCGACTACGCAATAAGATTGGAGAAGCAGGCGACATGATCAAAACTGTTCGTGGGTTCGGCTACAAAATGAAGGTTGAATAAAAAGTTACTGTACGAGCACTCCTTGCCAGAACCAAAGTCGGTTTTCCTTGGGAGCGTTTTGACAACTCGATCAGGAAAGCGGTGTGATGATGGTCCAAGGCATGTTGAATGTAACAAGAGGACTTGGTTGAAATTGTATAGAAAGGTGAGAATGGAGGCAACGTAGAGATAGGTGCAGGCATGGAAGTTCTGAAGTCTTTCAAGAAGACAAAGGGAAAGGTGACGGCTTGGCCAAAAGATACCCCTGTCCAAGATGAATGCCGGTTGATCGGAGGTATTCCAGTTCTTCCGGGCGTTCTATCCCCTCAGCGATGACCTGAGCACCAATTCTATTGCAAAACGCGAACAGCGACTCGACAAGCGCCTGTTTCGTATGTGAACAATCTATGTTAGCGATCAGAAATCTTGACAGCTTCACATATTCAGGTTCAAGACGAGCAAGTATCTGTAGCCCCGCATAGCCGGAGCCAAGATCATCAATTGCTATAGAATATCCTTGTTCCCTGTAGTGATTAACTCCGCGGAGAAAGAGATCATAATCTTCAATAATGGTTCTTTCCGTCAATTCAAACACAATCCGGGATCTTTCTATACACAACTCGTCCAGTAGAGTTGCTGTAATCCCCCGCTCATGGTCGCAGGACTGGAAAAGTGCCGGACTGACATTAAGAAATATCTTGCCGGGAACGGCCAATTCCCTGACCTTACACAGCGCTTTTTTTCGACAGAGCATCTCCAACGCCGATGCCAGGCCGTATGTTCCCGATTTGGCGAACAGCTCCTCGGTGTTGGCGATGATGCCCGGCGTGGTGATCCGGCTCAACGCTTCGTAACCGTGGACCATCCCGCTCTGCAGCTGCACTACCGGCTGGTAGACCGGCGTGATCAGGCCGCGGCCGATGATCTCCTCGATGGCCACCAGCTCTGACGAACTCCGGTCGCCGGGCTGCACTGGTGCGCCGAACAGTTCCTGAAACGCCCTGAAGAGGGCGTTGTCGGGGCTCTCCCCGATCCGGTTGGTCAGGTAGACCCCCTCCACCTTGAGGGATACCTCCCGGTCACTCCCTAGGGGGAGAATTTGCCGGGTCATACGTCCGCGACCATCCAAACGGGTCAGCTCTGCCTGAATCAGGGAGAGATCCTGCCTGAACAGCCTGTCGTCGTACCCCCCTGCTGGAATCAGAAGGAGGAAAAAGTCCTTCATTCCTGATTTGTAGGTACCAGCCACCTGGCCGGCCAAATTCCTACCCAACTTGCGCAGGAGAAGCGCCACTGCCCCCATCAGCTCATCGGGCAGGAATTCCCCGTGGTCGAGGTGAACAGCAACTATGCCGGCATGGCCGCAACTCTCAAGGGTCTCCCTGAAAATGGTGAACAGGTGGGTACAGTCGTCTATTGAATCCTCAAGACTCGGCAAGCGCGACACTTCAATTGCTGGTGGTTGCGGGGGAGCCGGCCCGTCAACTGTTCCAGCGAAGTTAACAGTGTGAAGAGCCATTATTTCTCATCCAGCATGGCAAAAAGATACTCGCCGAAATACTCTCTGTTGGCATGGCGATAGGCATCCCGCAGCTCGCGGAACTTGCTGATGGACGAATCCAGGGCACCGATGCCGGATGCCTCGGAAAACGAAACCAGTTTGATGTCGAAGCAGAAGACTTTCATCGTAATGTTCCTCCCTCTCTTCGCGGTTATTTTTCGTGACGTGCCAGCATGAAGACACCGGTCATCTTGAACAGTATCGTATTGGTCGGGGTAAGTTCCCGCAGCAGGATCTCTGCCTTTTTTTCCTCGCGGACATGCTTGAAACAGCGGAGCAGCAGGGCAATTCCCATGGAATTTATCCTTCCTGTCCGGCTGAAATCGAAACGGACGACCTTGTTTCGTACTAGCCCCGGAAGTGCCTTCAACTGCTGCTCAGCGAACGCGTCGATGTTGCCGCTCAATTCAATGTAATCTACGCTGTCCACACAACGGGCAATAACTTCGAATGAACTGCTCATATTCCCTCCTATGAAAGAAATCTACTCCTCTTGGTTTTAACGTCTTGTTTTTATGCTTC
>CALMBF010000140.1 GCA_937860145.1 uncultured Geobacter sp. | reverse complement strand
GCCCCTTCCCGTCGTTCCCCCCCCTCTTCGTCCGGTCCGGTTTACCCCCCGGCCCGGGCGAAAAACTATCACTCTCCCTTCGGTTCAAGGCGTATAATAAAGCCATGAGTAACGAGCAGGGGATTATATTCCCTGCCGGAAGAGCGTATCCGGAAGTCCCGGAAAGCCGGGGCGGAAAGGAGCACGATATGTACACGATCACCGGAGCAACGGGAAACATAGGAAGCAGGGTTGCCGATATCCTCCTCGCCAGGGGTGAGAAGGTGAGGCTGATCAGCAGGGACGCTGCCAGGTTGCAGGGCTTCGTGGAACGGGGTGCCGAACCTGCCATCGGAGATCTGCTGGACGTGAAATTCCTCACAAAGGCCTTCGCGGGGGCGAAAGCGGTGTTTGCGCTCATCCCGCCCAACTACACGGCAAGGGATTTCCGCGCCTACCAGAACATCGTGGGCAACAGCATCGCCACTGCCATCGATGCCGCCGGCGTCACCCACGTGGTGAACCTGAGCAGCCAGGGGGCCGACCTCCCCCGGGGGACCGGGCCTATCCTGGGCCTCCGCGAGCAGGAAGAGCGGCTGAACGGCCTGCGGGGAGTCAATGTCCTCCATCTGCGGCCAACCTACTTCATGGAGAATCTCCTGGGGAACATACCGCTCATACACGAGCGGCGTATCGCCGGTTCTGCCGTGCGGGGTGACCTGAGGTTTGCCATGATCGCCACCCGCGACATTGCCGACCGGGCGGCACGGGCCCTTCTGGAACGGGACTTCAGCGGCATCTCGTACCGTGACCTGCTCGGCCAGCGCGACCTGACCCTTCAGGAGGCATTTACCATTATCGGCCGCAGGATCGGCATCTCGGATCTCGCCTACGTCCAGTTCTCCTACGACGATGCCGCCAAGGGGATGATCGACATGGGGATCAGCCCGAATGCCAGCAGTCTCTTCATCGAGATGAGCAAGGCGCTCAATGCCGGGCTGTTTGCCGTGAACCGGCCCCGTACGGCCGAGAACAGTTCGCCGACCACCATCGAGGAGTTCGCGGAGATATTTGCCGTCGCATTCTCGCGGGCGGCCCTGCGCAAGGCCTCCTGACCGGGACATCCCCGGGAAGGGTGACCGTACCCTCAAGGCCCGCCGAGCGCGGGCCTTGTCATGTCGTGAGCCGGGCCTCACGCCACCCACGAGTTCAGGAGGAGCCGTGACCATCATCTCCGCCAGTCGCCGTACGGACCTCCCCGCGTTCCATGCCCCGTGGTTCATGGCGAGGATCCGGGAAGGGTTCTTCACCCGGGTGAACCCCTACAACCGGAGACAGACGAGCATGGTGAGCCTCGCCCCCGACGAGGTGGCTGCCATCGTCTTCTGGAGCAAGAACCCCCGCCCCCTCTTTCCGTACCTCGACGAGCTGGACTCCCGCGGTTTCCGCTACTATTTCCACTTCACCCTGAACCCCTACGACAGCATCTTCGAGCCGGGGCTCCCCCCCCTGGAGGACCGCATCGCGGCATTTCACGAGCTGACCGGCCGGGTCGGCGGGAGGCGGGTGATCTGGCGCTACGACCCGATCATCGTCAGCACGGTCACGCCGGTCGAGTGGCACCTGGAACGGGCAGGAGCGCTGGCGGCTTCACTGGAGGGGGCGACGGAGCGGCTGGTGATCAGCTTCCTCGATCGGTACGGCACGGTGGGGCGGCGGCTGGAGAGGCTGCGGCAGGGGAGGGGTATCGACTGCGGGGACCTGACGGCTCCGGAGAGGGGGCATGACCAGGAGCGATTGGCCGCCGGTCTCCATGCTGCAGCCGCGGCAAGGGGGATGGGGATGTTCACCTGCGCCGAGGAGGTGGACCTGGCAGGCCTTGGCATCGGGAGGGGGAGCTGCGTCGATGCCGGCCTCATCAGGGAGTTGTGGGGCGTCGGGGGGACGTTCACCCGGGACCGGAACCAGCGTCCCTTCTGCCGCTGCGCCGTGTCCGTCGACATGGGGGCGTACGACAGCTGCGGCTATGACTGTCTCTACTGCTATGCCAGGAGGGGAAGGTGAACGACCCCGGCAGTGCCGGGGTACTGAGGTTCAGTCGCTCTCCGTCTTCTGCCGGTAGGCGCAGTCGGGATGGAGCCAGGTGAGGGTGGCAGCCAGTTCGGGGGTCAGCTGGACACACTCCGGGTTGATGCTGAAGCGCCGGTTGTAGATGCGGCATTCGCGGGTGACCACGTCCAGGTAGCGGCAGGGGGTCTGGGTGTAGAAGATCGTGCCGTTGTCGTTCTCGAATTTCTCGAAGCAGCAGAACCCGCAGCGGTTGCAGCGGGCCTCCCATTCGGCGTGTTGTTCGTCACTGCCAGCGGTCATCGCACGACCCTCCCTTCCGTCAGGCGGATTCCAGTCCCCGCAGGAAACGGTCCATGGTGCGCAGGTCCGCCATGCCGGCAAATTCGCGGTAATCGTCGACGATATCCTGATCGAGCCCGCGGTAGAAACGGGGTCTGCGCATCTTCAGCCCCGCAAGGGCCCTGCCGGCGGCGTAGTTGTCGCTCTCCAGTTTCCTGGCCCGTTCCTGCAGCTGGGCCAGGAGGGAGTAGCCGAGGCTGAAGAGCCGCCTGAGATGCTCACCCGTGAGGATGGCGGCTCCTTCCTGCTCGTTGTCGCAGAGGAACTCCAGGGCGATGTTGAGATAGCAGCCGACCCTTTCCAGGACCGGGAGCATCTGTTCGCGGTCCGCGGGTGTTACCCCTTCGGCAACCATGGCCCCGCTCGTCAGGTGATGGAACTCCTGGCGCAGGGCCGGGGAGTCGGCAGCGGCAAATGCCCGGCTGAACAGGGATGCGCCGTCGTCCGGGATGGCGGGGAA
>CALMBF010000139.1 GCA_937860145.1 uncultured Geobacter sp. | reverse complement strand
AACATCTACCGCCGCCTCGGCGGAGCGGCTGCGGACCCCCTCCCCCTGAACCGGGCCCCGGTCACCGCCCCTGCCTGGGAAGACCGGCAGGTCGACCTCGGCGCCACCTACCGCTACGGGGCCTCGACCCTGGTCAGGAGCAACGGCGACCTGGTGGAGTCCCCCCTCTCCCCGGAAGTGGAGATCCTCTTCACCCAGCCCGAGCTCCGCTGACCCCGGCCATCCCCCTACCTGCTTGTATCTTTTGACTTTTCACGTTTCCCGTGATAAGAAGAAACACTTTTATACAACACAGGGTGCCCCGCGGTGCCCTGTCATTTTATCCGGGTAGCGGCTGGAACATAATGAACCTGACCAGGGGCAGGGGGACCGCGTCGTCCCCCTGCAGAGCGCTATGAACAACCAGGGGATAAAAGTCAGCATACTGGGCGATTACGGCCCCTTTTCCCGCATCGGCAAGAGCATCGGCTACCAGGTGACGATCGGGGGGAGCAGCTTCCTCGTGGACTGCGGCTCGCCGGTCTTCCAGAAGATCGGCGGCCACGGCCTGCAGGGCGTCACGGGGCTGATCATCACCCACTGCCACGACGACCACAAGCGGTGGTTCACCGACGTCGCCCTGTTCAACCGCTATGCGCCGGACAGCAGCCGGACGATCAGCCTGTTCACCTCCCACGAGGTGAACAGGGAGCTGATGGCCTCCTCCGATGCCGCCCTGGGGAGCAGCCTCTCCCCCGACTCGGGGCGGGTGGTGGACATCGCCTGGGCCGAGTACGTGGAGTTCCACCCCATCGCCCCCCGGCCCAGGTACCGGATCGTCAGCACCGACCTGGGGAACGGGCGCTTCCAGTACCGGGTGGTCGACCGCGACGGGGTGACCGTCGGCCCCGACCGGGCCAAGATCTTCATCTCCCCGAAGCGCCTGGCCCCCCGCCTCCTCTTCCGCGACCCGGCGTCCGGGGAGTGGGTGGAGCCCGCCTCCTACTACCCCTTCTCCTCCGAGACCTTCTACGAGAAGGCGGAGCCGTACCGGGACCCGGCGGGTTTCACCATCGAGGCGATCAACGCCCCGGTCTGGCACGGCATCCCGAGCGTCGGCATCAGGTTCTCCACGGGGAGCGAGACCCTGGTCTTCAGCTCCGACACCACCCACAACCTGGAGCTGTGGCAGAGGCTCTGCCGGGAGAAGCACGACTGCGGCGACCGCCACGCCGAGGCGGGTTTCGCCGGGGCGAGCGTGATCCACGGCGACATCAACGACTACATCGAGCGGACCTGGAGCGAGGAGCGCTACGCCGACGCGGTCAGGGCCTTCGACGGGGCGGTCACCATCCACGACATCGCCCTGGACCGGAGCGTGGTGCACACCAACTACCGTGACCTGGACAAGACGGTCCTGGACCCGGCCCGCACCATCCTCACCCACGGGCCGGACACCTTCACCTCCGCCTGGAAGCTCTGCGCGGCGGACAAGGAGTACGTGATCCGGGGGACCGAGCTCAGGGAGGCCGTGGGGACGGAGGAGCACCCCCTGCTGGCCGACTTCTACCACAAGGAGGACGGCCGCCACTTCGTCTGCTTCCGCACCGAGCGCGCGCAGCACGCCATCTGGGAGCGGGACGGCATCCTCTGCCTCGCCGCCGGGCTGCTGGGGGGAGGCGCCCGCCTGGTCAGCTACGTGGACATCTACGAGGACATTGGCGGTGGGTACTTCCCGAAACTGGGGAGCGACCACACCTTCTACAATCGCCGGCCCGACGGCCGGGTGGAGAAAATCACCATGGGAGATCAAGAAAGCCGCGGAGAGATCGTCGTCGATCAGCGTCCGCGGCTGGCCAAACAGCCCTGACCCACGACCCATTACCGACTTACCCTTACCATACACGAAAGAGGAGGTTTCACATGTTCAAAGGAAGTATCGTCGCCATCGTCACCCCGTTCAACAACGGCGCGGTCGACGAGCAGAAGCTGCGGGAGCTGGTCGATTTCCAGATTGACAACGGCACTGACGCCATCGTCGCCTGCGGCACCACCGGCGAGTCGTCCACCCTCGACTACGAGGAGCACATGGACGTGGTCAGGATCGTCTTCGAGCAGGCCAAGGGGCGGGTCCCGGTCATCGCCGGCACCGGCTCCAACTCCACCGCCGAGGCAATCGAACTGACCCAAAAGGCGAAAGACATGGGGTGCGCCGGCGTGCTGCTCGTGACCCCTTACTACAACAAGCCGACCCAGGAAGGGCTGGTGCGCCACTACACGGCCATCGCCGATGCCGTCGACATCCCCCAGATCCTCTACAACGTCCCCGGCCGCACCGGCGTCAACATGCTGCCGGAGACCGTGGCCCGGCTGGCACCCCACAGGAACATCGTCGCCATCAAGGAGGCGACCGGCTCCCTCCAGCAGGCCTCCGAGATCATGGCCCTGTGCGGCGACCAGATCGATGTCTTCTCGGGGGACGACTTCATCACCTTCCCCATGATGGCCTGCGGCGCCAAGGGTATCATCTCGGTCCTCGCCAACATCATGCCGAAGGAGGTCGGCGACCTGACCGACGCCTTCTTCGCCGGCGACCTGGAAAAGGCCCGCCAGCTCCACCTGGCGACCCTGAAGATCGGCAACGCCATGTTCATCGAGTCGAACCCCATCCCGGTCAAGACCGCCCTGGGGCTCATGGGCAAGTGCTCCGACGAGGTCCGCCTGCCGCTCTGCGAGATGGGGGCAGCGAACAAGGCGAAGCTGGAAGCGATCATGAAGGAATACAAGCTTATTTAAAAACGCTGAGGGCTGAGGGCTGAGGGCTGGGGGTAGAGACGTAAGGTCTTGCCCCGAGCCCCGAACCCCGAGCCCCGAGCCAGAGGGGTTTTATAATGGTAAAAATCGCTGTCTGCGGCGCCGCCGGCCGCATGGGTCAACGCATCATCGTCGCCGCCAAAGAGGCCGGCGCGACGGTCTCCGGCGCCCTGGAGCGCCCGGGTCACGAGCTGGTCGGCCAGGACGCCGGGCTCATCGCCGGCTGCGGCCCCCTGGGGGTCGCCATCACCGACGACCTGAACGCAGTGGTGGAGGGGTGCGACGTCCTGATCGACTTCACCACCCCCAAGGTGTCACTGAAGAACCTGGAGGCCTGCAGCCTCAAGAAGAAGGCGATCGTCATCGGCTCCACCGGCTTCACCCCCGAGGAGCGGGCCCTGGCCGCCGAGCTGGCCAAGGAGATCCCCGCGGTCCTCGCCCCCAACATGTCCGTCGGGGTGAACGTCTGCTTCAAGATCCTGAAGGACGTGGCCAAGACCCTGGGGGACGACTTCGACGTGGAGATCGTCGAGCTGCACCACAACAAGAAAAAAGACTCACCGTCAGGAACTGCCGTGCGCATGGGCGAGGTCGTGGCCGAAGCGCTGGGGCGGGACTACAACAAGGTCGCCAACTACCACCGGGAGGGGATCTGCGGCGAGCGGACCAAGGAAGAGATCGGCATGCAGACCGTGCGGGGCGGCGACATCGTCGGCGAGCACACGGTCTACTTCATCGGCATGGGTGAGCGGATCGAGATCTCCCACCGGGCCATGACGCGGGACATGTTCTCCCGGGGCTCGGTGCGGGCGGCGAAATGGATTGTCGGGAAGGCGCCGGGGCTGTACGACATGCAGGACGTATTGGGGCTGAAGTAACCCGGTACTCGCGCAGAGGCGCAGGGACGCCGAGAAAACCTTTTCAAAGGGTTTTGCCTTGCACGTTTTTCTCTGCGCCTCCGCGTCCCCGCGCGCTACGGTTTCATGCTTTTCGCCTGACCATGTTGCAGTGCCGTGACCCACGGCATTTCATGGGAATCTGGGGGGTGTCATCATGATGGAAGCGGGCATTCTGATGATGTTCGCGGTGGTCGGTGGCGGGATCCTGGCCATCGCCTGCCTCGCCGCCTGGATCTGGGCGCTCATCGATATCCTGAAGAACGAGTTCACCGGCATCAACAAGCTGATCTGGCTCCTGCTGGTGATCTTTCTCCCCCTGGTCGGCAGCATCTGTTACTACTTCATCGGGATGAAGCAGAAGCTTCCGCCCGGTTCACACACTTAATCTGGAGGATTTTTCCGTGGCAAAGATCAACGATAATTACCTGAAACTGAAGGCCGGCTACCTCTTCCCCGAGATCGGCCGCCGCGTGCGGGAGTTCGCCGCCGCCAACCCGGAGGCCAAAGTCATCCGCCTCGGCATCGGCGACGTCACCCGCCCCCTGGCCCCGGCCGTGCTCAAGGCCTTCCACGACGCGGTGGACGACCTGGCCACAACCCAGAACTTCGCCGGCTACGGCCCGGAGCAGGGGTATGACTGGCTGATCAACGCCATCATCGACAAGTCCTACAAGCCCCTCGGCGTGGAGCTCAAGACCGAGGAGATGTTCATCTCCGACGGCTCCAAGTGCGACTGCGCCAACATCCTCGACATCTTCGCCCTCGACAACGTCGTGGCCATCGGCGACCCGGTCTACCCGGTCTACAACGACACCAACGTCATGATCGGCCGCACCGGGGAGGCGGACGAGAAGGGGTACTACAAGGGGGTCGTCTACCTCCCCTGCACCGAGGAGAACAACTTCATCCCGGCCCTCCCGAAGGAGAAGGTGGACATCATCTACCTCTGCTTCCCCAACAACCCGACCGGCACCGTGGCCTCCAAGGCCGAGCTGAAGAAGTGGGTCGACTACGCCAACGCCAATGACTGCGTGATCTTCTTCGACGCCGCCTACGAGGCGTTCATCACCAACCCGGAGATCCCCCACTCCATCTACGAGATCGAAGGGGCGAAGAAGTGCGCCATCGAGTTCCGCTCCTTTTCCAAGACCGCCGGCTTCACCGGCGTCCGCTGCGGCCTGGTCGTGGTTCCGGAAGAGGTCATGGGGACGACCAGCACGGGCGAGAAGTACAGCTTCAACAAGCTCTGGCTGCGCCGCACCACCACCAAGTTCAACGGCGCCTCCTACCCGGTCCAGCGCGCCGCCGCCGCGGTCTACTCCGACGAGGGGTGGGCCCAGACCAAGGAGATCATCGACTACTACATGGAGAACGCCCGGATCATCCGCGAGGGGCTGAAGGAAGCCGGCATCACCTGCTACGGCGGGGTGGACGCCCCCTACATCTGGCTCAAGACCCCCGGCGGCATGAGCTCCTGGGACTTCTTCGACAAGCTGCTCAAGGAGTGCAACGTGGTCGGGACGCCGGGCTCCGGCTTCGGCCCGAGCGGCGAAGGGTTCTTCCGCCTGTCGGCCTTCGGCCATCGCGAGAATGTGATTGAGGCGGTGGAGAGGATAAAGAAGAATTTGAAGTAGTTTGTAATAGAAAGGGCGCCAATAAAGGCGCCCTTTCTATTCCTGATTGATTGGTTGTTGATTTGGCTCATAGCAATCGTGGTGGTAAATATCCCACCAGGCACTACTATCCACAACTGGACCATCATATTGCCGGTCAATTGTCCCGGATGAAACTAACACAACCCCTTCTCCCCATTGAAATTTTTCACCACATACAGAGCAATACCATTCAGGCCGGTTATTTGTCACAATCATTACCCCACTGAAAATGCGGGATCTTTGATCGAAATATCTTAAAAGTCAACGCGAATTATAGAACCCGGTATTCGCCCCTTCCCACAAAGTCGATTATCCCGCGGTCCCGTAAAATCTGGAGTTGTTGGCGGATTTTTGGTTTGATGTTGTTATTTAGTGGGTGGTTGGATGCTAAGTACGCTTCAAATTGATACATTTCCTGAAGATTGAAATACTCTTTTTTCACCGCATCTATGCAATGCAAAATATCAGTAATCCAACCACGAGCATTATAATCATCATAGTCCTGTAAAAACCTTATCTTGTTCCACTTGGTTCTAACTTCTTCGGCACTGGCCACCTTTTGTTTTTCAACAACGAACAGCTTACCTCTATCAGATATCTCCTGGTGCAGAATGTTACATCCGGTCCAGCCTGCTCTTCTTGCAGTAGCTGATAATGGCTTTCGCTTTTCAAGAATCGGTAGATTGATAAAAAACCGTGGCACGAGCAAGAGGTTGGTAACTGACAAGCTAGACAAGTCATACGTCATGAAGCAAAAGTTAGGAGCTCTTCCTTCAATAATTGCATCGTGCATCGTATCGTATTGGCCATCAACGACCTTTCGACCTAGAGTTAACTTCTTGCTCTTCAACTGATAGGTTTCATTACAATTTGTACAAATGAAATCAGCAGCTTTGGAGTTATTGGGTAATGATTCAACCTGATTATTGTTACATGAAGGGCAGAACATTTGAGTTTTAAACCACTCTTCAGAAACAACCCTTATAAGCTGTGAATTGCTAGTGTAACTTGAGCGCCACTGAGTAAATATGTCCGCAAAATTTGTTTGCATTTGCTGTAGCCATGAATTTGCCATGAGGCAATTAAATTAGTAAAATGCAATATCACAACTTCTTACAAACTACACTTCCAGCAAAAGAGTGTCAACGATGTCCTATGAGCGGCTTGGGGGCTTTTTAAAGGCGGCCGTTTGGCCGCCTTTGCTGTTTCAAATTACGATACCTCCGGATGATCGCGTGAAAAATCCTTATGGTGCAGCAGGGTTCCCGATCAGCTTCACGAAATCCTCATAGCCGGTAAAACCGATCAGACGTTTCCCTTCGAAGAGATGGGCCGGTACTGCGGTGATGCGCAACTCCCTGGACCTTTGCCAATCCGCATCCACCGCTGCTGCATAGCTTCGCTCCGCCAGCACCGTCTGCGCCTCATCCGCCGCCAGCCCGGCAGTTACGGCTATCCGCACCAACTCGTCACGCTGGGCGATGTTGACCCCGTCCACAAAATAGGCCCGATAGACGGCATGATGGAACTGCTCTCCACGGCCCTGCTCTTCTGCCCATTTTCCCAGTTCCTGGGCGAGACGGCTGTTGTAGGTGCGGCTTCGCGTGGTCAGGGGGAGTCCTTCGGCTACGGCAACCTGCAGCAGCCGGGCCTGCATATCCCGGATCATCGCCTCCCGCCCGGCAAAGAGCTCGGCAAGCTCTCTTCCTTCCGGCGGGGTTTCGGGGTGAAGAGGGAAACAACTCCAGCGAATCCGGATCCCGTATTCTTTCACGAGGCGGTCGGTACGCACGGTACCGAGGTAGCACCAGGGTCAGATGTAATCGAAAAAGACTTCCAGTACGGGTGCACTGTTCATGGTATCCCCCTTGCTGTGGACGGTCACAGCAGTTTCAAGAGCTCCCGGGCAACCGGTTCCGACGAGGCGGGGTTCTGGCCGGTGATCAGGTTGCCGTCCCTCACCACATGGGGCTGCCAGTCGGCCGCTTTGGAATAGGTGCCCCCTGCCCGGCGCAGTTCATCCTCCACCAGGAACGGCACAACCTCGACCAGGCCGACTGCGGCTTCTTCACTGTTGGAAAATCCGGTGACACTTTTGCCCCGTACCAGCGGCGAACCATCGCCGGCACGGGCGCGGCGCAGCACTCCGGGGGCGTGGCAGACCGCGGCAACCGGTTTCCCCTGGGCATGCATGGCCTCGATCAGGGCGATGGAATCCCTGTCTTCGGCCAGGTCCCACAACGGGCCATGGCCGCCGGGGTAGAAGATGGCGTCAAAGTCTGCAGCTGAAACCGTATTCAGTGCTGCGGTATGCGCCAATGCGGCCTGTGCCGCCGCATCGTTGTTGAACCGTTCGGTGGCCGGAGTCTGGAAATCCTTCTCCGCGCTCTTCGGGTCCAACGGCGGTTGTCCTCCTTTGGGCGAAGCCAGGGTGATTTGCGCCCCTGCATCCTTGAAGACGTAATAGGGGGCGGCAAACTCCTCCAGCCAGAATCCGGTCTTGTGGCCGGTGGTGCCGAGTTCATCGTGCGATGTGAGAACCATCAGTATCTTCATGACCGTATCTCCTTTTGTCTGTTGTCACCGGCGGCGCCTGTTCCCGCCCCCGGTAGTTATAGTATACCCCTTTCCGGGATAAAAGAGGCTCTTGGCCAATCCGGCACGCTACCATTCGTAATGCAAAAGGCGGTCAATCGGCCGCCTTTTCTCGTCATAACCAGCAAATTATCCGTACCCGCTCACCCCGGCTCCGCCAGCAGCAACCGGTTCTTCGGGGTAATCTCCGCCGGAATGGTCTGCGTCATCACCCGGTAGCCGGCGGCCTGCAACCGCGCGGCGCGGGCCACATCCATCGCCAGTGCCCCGTCGAGCCAGCCGCGCAGTTCGGCGCCGCCGCTGCCCGCCAGATCGTGACAGCACGGCAGCACCGCCAGCCGGGCGCGCGCGGCGATCGCCAGCTCGATGACCCGGTCGGTGAGGCCGCCGCAGGCATGCACCGAGACCACCAGGTCGTCGCCGGTCAGTTCCACCGCCTCAAGCGCCCCGCTCCGCAGCTCCACCCGCCCGTTCAGGCGCGGCCACTGCTCCTGCAGCACCGCCTGCAGCCTGGCCGCGCTCGGCGGCAGGGTGCGGTCGATGCCGAGCGCCAGCGGCGAGCTGTCGTCGAGAATGAGGAGCAGGCTGGCCGCAAGGCCGTGGCCGCAGGCCAGATCCACCACCCGCCCGCCGCGGAAGCGCCGCCGCACCCGGCGGGCCACCTCCCACGCCTCGTACAGTTCCTTGCGGGGCAGGCAGCCGGCGCTGCAGACGGCGCGGGCGATCCGGGCGAAGAGGGTATTGCCGGGAAAACGGTCGAGCTGGTGCTCGGTAAGGCGGTTGCGGGATGCTCGGTCCATTGCGGCTCCAGGGGGGTACAGGGTCGGTAGTGCTGCGGGAAGGATACCGCCAAATCGGCGACAGTCACAGAAAAAGCTGCGTTGCCGACAGCCGGCAAATTCCAGGGACACCATACTTACTTCAAAAGGCGGCCAATCGGCCGCCTTTGCTGTTTACTCGCCCCCCTGTGGTTCAGGGCAGACGCACGAATAAAAATCTTCATTCAAGCACTCTTTGCAGACCCCACCACTATCAATCTCGGTCAACAGTTCCTGCTGTGTTGTCGAAGCCTTGCCAGTGGGCATGTGGCCATTTTCAGGCCGAGGGTTCGTTTTCATGGCTAGGTCCTCCTGACTTGATTATATGCCATATTGAATAGTCTGTATATCTGCAGCCAATGGGGTCAGGCGGCAGTTCCGGGGATACCATACGTCATTCCACTAAGAAACCAAAATACGTTTGCGTTACATAGCCTCCATGACTAATGAACTTAACGGGCTTAAAGTTTATCAGCGCCGTTCGAGAAAAACGGGTACCCCCTACCTATTCCCGCTTGACGGTACAGCCCTGCGGGAGTAATTTCCATGCCAAGAAAAGCCGCGTAATGGGAGGTAGGTAATGCAGGTCATCGGTATCAACGGCAGTCCCCGCAAACAATGGAACACTGCAACCCTGGTGGCAAAGGCCCTGGAGGGGGCCGCTGCGCAAGGGGCAGAGACGGAACTGGTCCACCTGTACGACCTGGACTTCAAGGGGTGCACGAGCTGCTTCGCCTGCAAGACCAGGGGGGGAAAGAGCTACGGCCGCTGCGCCATGAAGGACGGGCTGACGCCGGTAAGTAGTAGGGTCAGGCTTCCAAGATGACAAGATTGAACCACAAAAGGCGGCCGATTGGCCGCCTTTTGTGGTTCAACTCAGGACAACTCCCCTCAATCCAACGCCGGCACAAAACCTTCACTGACCAGAATCCGCATGACCGCCCGGATCAGGGCATTATTGATGAAGTTGATGGTGTAGACCCGGGAGTTGGGCCGGACCGGCTGGAGCATCCGGGCGTCGACGAGCTTCTTCAGCTGGTAGGTGCGCTGCCGTTCGGTCAGTTCGGGAAACAATTCCCCAAAATCGCTCGCCCTGAAGGTGCCAAGCTCGGCAGCCCGGCGGAGGACCGTTTCCTCTGTCCGGGTGATCAGGCCACGCGTCCGGCTATAATCCAGGGCCGGGAGAAGAATCCGATCCTTGAGGACTGCGTAGCGGGTCAACTGGTCCACCTTGGCCAGTTCGTCCCTGATCCCCGCCAGCACGTACAGGCACCACTCGGCAATCCCGTCGTCGCTTCCGCTGTCGGTCCGCGACAGCATGGCATAATACCGTTCCCGGTCATTGCAGAATACGGCCGTCGGATTGAGCACGCGTCCGCCGGTACGCACGTTGAAGCCGTATTTGATCAGCAGCGCATAGGTGAGCAGGCGCACGACCCGGCCGTTGCCGTTGCTGAAGGGATGAATCCAGGCAAACCGGTGGTGGGCAAGGGCCGCTTTCAGTAGATCGTACTTGGGCGGGTCGTCGCGGTTGATGAACGCAACCAGCTCTTCCATGTAGTCAGGCACCCGTATGCCGTCGGGTGGCAGGTGGGTCGCACCGGCAATGGCAACCGACCCGGTCCGGTATGTGCCTGGAGTCCGGTCCCCTTCACGGTCCAGCCCCTGAACAGTCAGTACGTGCAGCTCGCGAATGAACTGATGGGTAATGGAGCTCCCCTTGGCAACGGCTTCTTCGAGGAACGTCATGGCGTGCTCGATGTTCTCGATTTCCCGGATCTGCTCGCCCTGCGGCGTTTCGGCAGCGATTTTCGCCTCGACGTAATCCGCCAGGGTGGTGTGATTCCCCTCGATTCTGGCAGACCCAAGGCTTTCCAGCAGATGGAAGATCTGCTTCAACTGGTAAAATACGGGGGCCGGCGTGTCGCCACTCAAGGTAAGCCGCCGCAGGTGCTCCAATTCCATGACCACATCCGTGAGCGGGGAGTCGAACGACAAGAGCGGAAGCTTGAGCGGGATATCTACAAAAATGGGGCGTGTCATCTCCATAATACCTTTTTATTAAATACACAAAATTTTGTAACACCTTCATAATTCAACATAATATATTAGTTACTTTGAAATACAACTACAATTTGACCTACAGGAAACTACAGCGCTGCACTCCATAGATCTCCTGGGACACCATACTAATCCACAAGGCGGCCAATCGGCCGTCTTTGTCGTTTCATGTCCCTCGTGTTTTCCCTGCGACAGGACTACAATGAAGTATGGCATGTGAATATTGGAGGTGATCGAAATGGCAGACATTCTCCATCGGATCGGGATCAAGGCACCTGTTTCCCGCGTCTATGCGGCGCTGACCACGGTGGACGGCCTGGCAGGGTGGTGGACCGAGGAGGTCCGGGGTGACCCTCGGGTCGGGGGAACAATCGAATTCCGCTTTCGCACCACGTCGGGTGAACTCTTGGGCGGCATGGACATGGAGGTGCGGGAGCTGTCTGAAAACAAGGCGGTTCGCTGGCGGTGCGTCGGGGGACCGGAGGAATGGGTCGGAACCGACATCACCTTCGAACTGTCCGAGCAGGACAACCAGACAATTGTCCTCTTTGGCCACCGGAACTGGCGCGAGGCGGTCGAGGCCACCTATCACTGCAGCATGAAGTGGGCCACGTTCCTCTTGAGCCTGCGTGAGTACGTGGAAACGGGGACCGGGAAGCCCTCACCCCGTGACCTGAAAATCGATAACTGGAACTAGCAGGGGTGGCGAAGCTCCCGGAGCCGGTCAGTCGCCACCCCGGGGAAGGAGAGATGATCATGGCAAACAACACCGTCAGGCTCCACCGTGTGCTGCGCGCACCGGCCGAGCGGGTCTACCGGGCGTTTCTCGATCCCGACGCGCTGGTCAAATGGATGCCGCCCCACGGGTTCACCGCCAGGGTTCACGCTATCGACGCCACGGTCGGTGGCTCCTACAGGATGTCGTTCACGAACTTCTCCACCGGTCAGGCTACCGCGTTTGGCGGCACGTATCTCGAACTGGTCCCCAACGAGCGCATCCGCAACACCGACCTGTTCGACGACCCCAACCTGCCCGGCGAAATGGTCACCACGGTCTCCCTGAAGGTGGTGCCGTGCGGCACGGAACTGGAGATCGTGCAGGAGGGGATCCCCGCCGCCATCCCGTTGGAGGGGTGCTACCTTGGCTGGCAGGAATCGCTCACACTGCTGGCGCAGCTGGTGGAGGCCGAGATCCCGGGGTGATGCCCGGCGGGCCGCAGGGAGGGTCAACGTATGGCGAAACTTCGCGTCAACAGCTTTGCGATCTCAGTCGACGGGTATGGTGCCGGACCGGGCCAGGATCTCCGCAATCCCCTCGGCGTGAATGGCCCGAAGCTGATGGAATGGTTCTTCCACACCCGGCTGTGGCGGCAGATGTACGGCGAGGGGAACGGTGAGACCGGTATCGACAACGACATGGCGGAAGCAGGTTTTGCCGGGATCGGTGCCTGGATCATCGGGCGCAACATGTTCGGTCCGGTGCGCGGGCCCTGGCCGGACGAGAGCTGGCGGGGCTGGTGGGGGGAAGAGCCGCCGTATCACGTGCCGGTGTTCGTGCTGACGCACTACCCCCGGCCACCGCTGACGATGGCAGGGGGGACGGTGTTCCACTTCGTCACGGCAGGGATCGAGGCCGCCCTGGAACAGGCAACCGCTGCTGCCGGCGGCAAGGATGTCCGCATCGGCGGCGGTGTCGCAACCGTTCGCCAGTACCTGCGTGCCGCCCTGATCGACGAACTGCATCTCGCCATCAGCCCGCTCCTGCTCGGCTCCGGGGAGCACCTCCTCCGCGATATCGACCTGTGTGCCCTGGGCTATGAATGCGCGAAGTACGTCGCCGGCGAACGGGCCTGCCATGTCTTCCTGCGCCGCCGCGGGTGAAGCCGGCGCACCATGCAGGGACACCATACCTGTTGAAAAAGGCGGCCGATCGGCCGCCTTTCGTGTTTCAGCTCAGAACTCAGGCCGGACTTGCCGGCTTTCAACGCACGATCACTCTCTCAACCTGCCCGCTGCCGACCGGTACACGGCGAGATGTTCCCTCTTTCCTACGGCCACCACAATGACAACGATGCGTGTGTCGTCAACCTGGTAGACCAGCCGGTAACCGGCGTTCTTCAGCTTGATCTTGTAGCAATCGGCCATGCCGGAAAGACGGGCAGATTCGACGCGGGGCCGGACCAGTCGTTCGGCCAGTTTTTTCTTGAGCTGCTCGCGGATCGCCCCGTCAAGCTTCTGCCACTCCTTGAGGGCTGACTCCTTGAATTCGAGGCTATAGCTCATCGAGGGAAACCTTGACGGTCGGCTCTTGCTCTCTTTCCTTGACGAGCTGCGCGAGAGTATAGTCCTCGAACCGTTCCATCAGCGCTTCGAAAGCCTCGGCAGGAATAAGGTAGGCGCTGGGTTTGTTGTGATTGAGGATGGCCACCGGTGCGCCTTCGGCTTCATTGATGATGCGTGAGGGGTTTTTCTTCAGGTCGCTGATGCTGACGGAAGCACGGGCATAAATACGATCCATGAATGACCTCTTTTATGACTTTATTTATGGTTTAAATATAGGTCATATACCTTGTTGCCGCAAGGATTTATTGCTGGGGTCATTTGCGCTCAATGGCCGGAGGCTGTCGCCGGGGCAAACGGTCGGCACCTATCCGAGGGAGAGGGTGTATAATGGAGTGGAACAAGAGAGAGGAGGGGTGATCGTGAACGCCACCATTACCTGTCAGGAGCTGCACCAACGCCTTGCCGGCGGCGAGCCGCCGCTGGTGATCGACATCCTGCCGCCGGAGGTCTATGCCGCCCGGCACATCCCCGGCTCCGGCAACGCCTGCGTCTACGAGGTCGTGTTCCGGCAGGTGATCGCCGGGCTGGCCCCCGACCCGGACCGGTTGGTGGTGGTCTATGACGAGACCGGCACCACCGGGGCAGCGGCGACGGCTCGGGAGAAACTGCTGGCCGCCGGCTACCGTGACGTCCGGGTCCTGGACGGAGGCCTGGCGGGCTGGACCGCTGCCGGCTACCTGCTGGAACGGGGCGCAGCACCGGTGCCGGAACCGGTGATCAACGACGGCGTCTACCGGCTCGACCCGGCCGTATCGGTGCTGGAGTGGACCGGCCGCAACATCAACAACCGGCACTACGGCCGGATCCCCTTCCACGGCGGTGAGCTGGTGATCGCCGGCGGCGAGCTGCGCCGGGGTGAATTCGTTCTCGATATGACCGGGATCAGCGATCTCGACCTGCAGGTCGAGACCTACCGGCAGATGCTGGTCAATCACCTGAAATCCGACGACTTCTTCGACGTGGCCCGTTACCCGGAGGCCACGATCGCCATCGACGGGTGGCAGCCTCTTCCCGGTGCCGCGCCGGGGACGCCCGATCACGTCATCAGCGGGGCGCTGACCATCAAGGGGGTAAGCCGGCCGGTGAGCATCCCGGCGGTGGTGATGCCCCAGGAGGACGGCAGCCTCAAGGCCCAGGCCGTCTTCGACCTCGACCGCACCGGATGGAACGTGACCTACGGTTCCGGCCGGCTGTTCGAGAAGCTGGGGATGCATCTGGTGCACGACCGGATCGACATCGAACTGTTCCTCGTCGTCCGTCCGGAGGGCTCTGGGGTCAGGGATTGAAATACGTCGAGGGGGACGTTCCTGCTGTATTGCTGTAGGGGGAGTTCCGGGGACAGCATACGTGATTCACCAGGCGGCCGAACGGCCGCCTGGTGTTTGAAGCCCATCGCCGCACCGTCACCCGCGGCGCGCGGCCTCTAGTGCCGCGATGTCGATCTTTTTCATCGTCATCATCGCATCGAACGCCCGCTTGGCGGCGGCGGGGTCGGGATCGGTTATCGCCTGGAGCAGGGCAATGGGGGTGATCTGCCAGGAAATGCCCCATTTGTCCCTGCACCAGCCGCACTCGCTCTCCTCGCCACCGTTGCCGACGATGGCGTTCCAGTAACGATCGGTTTCGGCCTGGTCAACGGTTGCGACCTGAAACGAGAAGGCAATGGTGTGCGTGACCTCGGGGCCGCCGTTGAGCCCGACGCAGGGGATCCCCATCACGGTAAACTCCACCGTCAGCACGTCCCCCTTCGTGCCGGACGGATAGTCCCCCGGCGCGCGGAGTACTGCGCCAACGGATGAATCGGGGAAGGTGGCGGCATAAAATCGCGCCGCCTCCTCGGCGTCGCGGTCGTACCAGAGGCAGATAGTGTTCTTTGCGTGCGTTGCCATGTCACGTCTCCTTCGTGATGCCTCTCTCTGAAGTGTCTGTCGCTCGTGAGCGGTCACTGTACCGAGCCCGTTACGAGTTCTCTGTCATCCTTCATTCTCCTGCTCCAACAACCCCTTCAAGGTGTCCAGGTCCTGCCTGACCAGGGAGCGGGTCGGCGTCCGCTCCTAGGGCTTCAGCCGCAGGCATAGATCCTGATTTCGGGATCAGCCGACAGGTTCGGCGCCAGGGCGGCGACCACGTCGTTCTGGAACAGTGAGCTCGTCAGGTACGCGGCGGCATGCTCAACCGTATCGAAACCGTGCAATACCTGGACATCCTCCTCCCGGAGCAGCAGTTCTTTCGATTGCGCTCCGGATATGGTTTTCAGGAACGGCTCCCGGTAGTCCGCATAGACTCTGGCCGCTGCCGGACGTTTCTCTCTGGCTATTTTCAAGGTGATTTGCAGATAAGCCCCTGTCATGTGAGTCTCCTTTCGTACGTCAGGATGCTGTTACATCTTCATTATACTCTCACCGTGCCGGGAGGGAGAGAGGGGAAACGTGATAGGGGTTCTGACATACAGGGGCACCATACCTGGCGAGAATGCCGGTAACATCGCTCACAACTCACGCGGCGGCCGATCGGCCGCCTTTGCCGTTTCTCTGCTTGTAATTCCCCACCGAAATAAACGACACTACTCCCATGGACATCCCGGCAACCATGGCGGAACGCACGACCGCCGAGGCGATGACGCCGGGGGCACAGGGCCCGCCTGGCCACCCACTACGAACAGGGACGTGAGATTGACTATGCACAAGAGGATGATCGAGCATCCCCTGCTGCGGATGGTGTTGATCGTCTGCGGCTGGATAGCGGTGACACTTGGGGTGGCGGGAATCTTCCTGCCGGTCTTGCCGACGGTCCCCTTCCTGCTGCTGGCGTCGGCCTGTTTCGCCAAAAGCTCGGAGGTGTTCCATGAGTGGCTGGTGCGACATGATCGGCTCGGGCCCCTGCTGCAGGATTACCTGAATGGCGAAGGCATCCCGCTGCGGGCGAAAGTCTCGGCGGTTGTCATGATCTGCAGCTCGATTTCGGTTTCGGCTCTCTTTTTTGTCGATTCGCCGCGGTTGAAGCTGGCGCTGGTCGCCATTGCTCTGGTACTCTGCGGCTACCTGCTTTCCCGTCCGACACTGCCGCGAAATGGTCGGGGGAATCGGCAGTAATGCAGAGATGTGATAATTCCAGACCCCATAGCGAGGAGAACACCATGGATACCGAACGGCACCTGCCGCTCTGCCGCCTGCACAGACTGAAAGTTTCCCGGATCGACAAGAGAGGGGTCTGGCTCGAGGCCGGCGGGCTGCCGGCCCATCTCCCGCTGCGTGAAGCGCCCCGGGCCGTACCGGGAGACGAACTGGACGTGTTCCTCTTTCAGGTCGTCCCCGGCGAACTCCAGGCCACGCTCCGTCACCCCCTGGCCCAGGCGGGGGAATTCGCCGTGCTGAAGGTGAAATCGACCGGCCCCCATGGCGCGTTTCTCGACTGGGGGCTGGCCAAGGACCTGCTGGTCCCGGTGAGCCTGCAGCCGGAGCGGATGCAGGCTGGCTGGAGCTACCTGGTGAAGGTCGACGTGGACAGCCAGGGGCGCCCCTTCGGCAACGCCCGCATCGACGACTGCCTGGACCACGGCCGGCCGGAGCTGGCGGAGGGTGAGGCGGTGACGCTGACAATCTGGCAGCTGACCGACCTGGGGGCCCGGGTGATCGTCAACAACCGCTACGCCGGCCTGCTGTACCGTGACGAGCTCCCGGCCGGCAGCTACCCCGGCATGAAGCTCTCCGGCTACCTGAAGCGGGTGCGGGAGGACGGCAAGCTGGACATCACCCTGCACCGGGAGGGGGCCGCCGGTGTCGAGGATGCCCGTGACGCCATCCTGAAAACCCTTGCCGCCAACGGCGGTTCGCTCCCCCTGAGCGACGACAGCGCACCGGAGGAGATCAGGCGGATCCTGGGGATGAGCAAAAAGACCTTCAAGAAGGCGGTCGGCGGCCTGTACAAGGACGGGGTGGTGACGCTGACCGCCGGGTCCATCGAGCTGAAGGGGTCGAGGCATCCGTGAAGGCGGTAACGTGGCTGGCGGCACTCGTCCTTGGCGGCGTCGCCGTGTATGCCGCCTCCATCGGCATTGCCCTCTACCGGCTCCCGCCGGTGGCAGCGCTGGCTGACCGCACGGCAAGCCTGACCATCCAGGTGAAGGATTGGCAGGGGAAACTGCACCCCTTTGTCGTCGGCCCCCGGAACCCCCGCTGGACCCCGGCGGACACAATCCCCGCGGAGATGAAGTGGGCGGTCATCGTGGCGGAGGACGCCAACTTCTACCGCCACGAGGGGATCGACATCACGGCCCTCAAGAACGCCATCACCTACGACCTGGAGAAGAAACGCTTCGCCCGCGGCGCCTCGACCATCACCCAGCAGACGGCGAAGAACCTCTTCCTCTCCCGGGACAAGACCATCACCCGCAAGATCGAGGAGCTCTATCTCGCCAAGCGGATGGAACAGGAACTGACCAAGGGGCGGATCCTCGAACTCTACCTCAACATCGTCGAGCTGGGTCCGCTGGTGTACGGGATCGGCCACGGCGCCCGCTACTATTTCGACAAACCTGCCGGTGCCCTGACCCCGCGGGAATGCGCCTTCCTCGCCGCCATGCTGCCGGGCCCGCAGAAGGTCTACAACCCGTACCGGCACCTTGACCGGGTGCTGAAGCGCTCCGACACGATCCTGGGGCTGCTCCGCCAGAAGGGGGTACTAAGCGAGGCGGAGTACCGCCAGGCCCTGGCGGAGGTGCCAAATATCAGCGGCATGCAGCGGAAGGTGGACCAGAGCTTCACGGCCAGGGCACGGCGGTTCTTCAGGGACCTGTTCGGGTTTTCCCGCTGAGCGGGGATCGGGGGACACCGTCCGTAATGTAACAGGCGGCTTTCCACAGTCGGCTATCGGGCAAAAAGAAAGGCCAGGGAGCGTACGCCCCCTGACCTCTATTGTTCCGCACCTGAGTGACGACCGCCGCTAGTCGCCTGTACCGGCGGTTCACTCTCCAGATTCTTCCGCTTCACCAACAGCTTCAGTCGGGTCATCTTCGCCGGCAGTGCGCCTCTCCAGCTTGCGCTGCTGCTTCTCCTCGTTCTTCTTCTTCCGCTCCAGCTCTTTCTGCCGTTTCTGAAACGAGAAATTCGGTTTGGCCATGGTGTCCCTCCTCTTTCGTTATCCCGGGCCGGGGTATCCCTCACCAGCCGCCTGCAAAAAAAAACCCCGGATCGCTCCGGGGTTGTTGGGGTCTAGAGACGTTGTCCTTAGACGCGGACTACATTCGCGGCCTGAAGCCCTTTCGGACCCTTGGTGACTTCGAATGTGACGCTGTCGCCTTCCGCGAGCGACTTGAAGCCGTCGCCGGCGATGGCGGAGAAGTGGCAGAATACATCGTCGCCATTTTCCTGCTCGATAAAGCCAAAACCCTTGCTGTCGTTAAACCATTTCACTGTTCCGTTTGCCATCGTGCTCTTTCTCCTAATACTTCTGTTCAATTTGTCTGACGCAGTGCAGACGTATTACCACTGAGCGCTTTTATCCGCCATAAGTCAACAAATAAATGCGCGCAGTGAAAAATAGTTTCAAAAACAGGTCACGGGGCACGGAGACGTTCCTGCTGATATCGGCTGCGGATCCGGCATGCAGACCCTCGTCAACCAAAAGGCGGCCGATCGGCCCCTTTCACGTGTGGCAGCGCCCTCGGGACGTGAGGCCGCCCGTTCGTGCAGATTCAGGCTCGAAATGAGTGATAGTCCTGAACCGTGTGCATGGTCCGGACGGCGCTAAACCGACATTTCACGTCCTGAACCTATAGACTCCTGCCCTGGACTCCTATAGACTTGAGGCTGACGAAAGGGACGGCCGAAAGCCGTCGCACTGTTTTCAGGGGGTAGCCGGGTGAAAACAATAGCGCTGATCATACTTGCCGTTTCGCTCCTGCTTTCGGCATGCACGCCGTATATGTACGGCGTGCCCCAGGAAACCTGGGACCGGATGAGCGAGGCGGAGCGGATCGAGGCGATCCGGGTGTACGAGAGGGAACAGCAGGCCCGCCGCCAGGCCGCGGAGGAACGGGCCCGCCGCCAGGCGCTGGAACGGGAGAGGGAGCGGGCCCGCCAGGCGGCACTGGAGCGGGAGCGGCAGGAGCGGATCGAAGCGATCCACCGGGGCCAGGGGGCGTACGGAGAGCTGATCCGGGTCCGGCTGCAGGGGGGGAAGATCAAGATCGGGGGACGGCATCACCGTTACGAGCCCCTGACCTTCACCATCGCCGACGGCGAGACCAGGAAGATCGCCGTGGCCGACGAACGGGGGCGCGAAGTGGACCTGGCCGTCACCTATGCCGGTGGCTCATTTGTCCTCGAGGGGCTCCGCTTCCCCTACGACCGGAGCTGGGGGAGGGGAAGGCTCTACCCCGGGACCACGACGGCCGGTGCACTGGAACTGCGGGATGTGGATGTCTTTGTCGCGGTACACGACCATTCCACCCGGTTCGAGCGGGAACGTCCCCGGATGGTCATCATCCGGGAGGATCCCCCTCCACCGCACCACCTGCCCCAGGTCAGGACTCCCGCTGTCTCTTATACACATCTCCGAGCCCACG
>CALMBF010000138.1 GCA_937860145.1 uncultured Geobacter sp. | reverse complement strand
GTTCTGGGCTCGGGGCTCGGGACTCAGGGCAAAGCAGGTTCAACCCCGAACCCCCAGCCCCTGGCCCCCAGCTTCGGCGCTTCTCGCGCTGTGATGGTTGTCGGTACCGGCTCCGACGTGGGGAAATCGGTGCTCACCGCCGGCCTCTGCCGCATCCTGGCCAACCGGGGCCTGCGGGTGGCGCCGTTCAAGTCCCAGAACATGGCCCTCAACTCGGCGGTCACCCCGCAGGGGGGGGAGATCGGCCGGGCCCAGGCGGTGCAGGCAGCTGCCTGCCGCATCCCCCCCCACACGGACATGAACCCGGTCCTCCTCAAGCCGACCACGGACCTGGGGAGCCAGGTGATCATCCAGGGGACCCCCGTGGGGAACATGGGGGTGAAGGAGTACCACACCTACAAGGCGGTTGCCTTCGAGAAGGTGGAGGAGAGCTTTGCCCGCCTGGCCGGAAGCCACGATTTCGTCGTCATTGAGGGGGCGGGAAGCATCGCCGAGATCAACCTGAAGGAGCACGACATCGCCAACCTGCGGGTGGCGAAGATGGCGGGCTGTCCGGTCCTCCTGGTGGCTGATATCGACCGGGGGGGGGTCTTCGCCCAGATCGTCGGCACCCTGGAGCTGCTGGAGCCGGAGGAGCGGGCCCTGATACGGGGGGTGATCATCAACAAGTTCCGCGGCGACGCCTCCCTCCTCAAGCCCGGCATCGACTGGGTGGAGGAGCGGACCGGGGTGCCGGTCCTGGGGGTGGTACCGGTGTTCAGCGGCTTCCGCATCCCTGAGGAGGACAGTGTTGCCCTGGACCAGAGGGCCAGGGAAGAGGATGATGACATCAAAGGGGACAAGCTGCGGATCGGCGTGGTGAAGCTCCCCCGCATCTCCAACTACACCGACTTCGACCCCCTTGAGCTGGAGCCGGACGTCTCCCTTTCCTATATCGACGACCCGGCCCTGGTCAGGGGGGTGGACCTGCTCGTCATCCCCGGGAGCAAGGCGACCATCGCCGACCTGGAGTTTCTCCGCACCCGGGGCTTCCTCCCGGCCATCAGGAGCTTTACGGGGAGCATCCTCGGCATCTGCGGCGGCTTTCAGATCCTGGGGCGCCGGGTGAGCGACCCGGACGGGGTCGAGGGGAAGGCGGGGAGCGAGACGGAGGGACTGGGGCTGCTGGATGTGGTGACGGTGATGCTCACCCACAAGGAGACCCACCAGGCAGAGGCCGAACTCCTCCCCTCCGCCTACCTGGCCGCCCCGAAGAGCTGCCGGGAGGTCGGGGGGTACGAGATCCACATGGGGGAGACCATCCTCGGCCCGGGTGCGCTCCCCTTTGCCCGGATCACCAGCCGCTCCGGCGAGGAGGTGGAGGTGCAGGACGGGGCGGTCAGCAAGGACGGCCGTGTACTCGGCACCTACCTCCACGGGATCTTCCAGACCCCAGGCTTCCGCGCCGCGTTCCTGAACCGCCTGCGGCGGCAGAAGGGGCTCCCGGAGCGGCCGGCGGCGACAGAGCATGACCCCTTCGACAAGCTGGCGGCCCACCTGGCGGCCCACATCGACATGGGGCGGCTGCTGGACATCTGCGGGGTGGAGTAGGGGGTATTCTGCACTCTGACCTGTTCATAGTCATCCCTGCTGCCGTGGCCCTCGACTGGATCCTGGGGGACCCCCGCTGGTATCCCCACCCGGTGGTGGGGATCGGCCGGCTGATCTCCTTCCTGGAGCCGCGGCTGAGGAGGCTGGCTGCGAGCGAGCTGGCGGGGGGGGGGGTGCTGCTGGTGCTGACCGTCGGGATAACTGCCCTGTCGGCCTGGCTGGCCGTGGCCGGTGCCTACGCCGTCAACCGCTACGCCGGTCTGGCGGTGGCTGCCATCCTCTCCTGGAGCTGCCTGGCGGCCCGCTCCCTGCACCACGAGTCGGGGCTGGTGGCCCGTGCCCTGGAGAGGGGGGATATCCCCGAGGCGCGGCGGATGCTCGGCCGGATCGTCGGCCGGGACACGGCGGAGCTGGAGGAGCCGGAGATCTGGCGCGGCGCGGTGGAGACGGTGGCGGAGAACTCCTCCGACGGGGTGATCGCCCCCCTCGTTTCCCTCATGCTCGGCGGGCCGGTGCTCGGGCTGGCCTACAAGGCGGTCAACACCCTGGATTCCATGGTGGGGTACAAGAACGACCGGTACCTCCTCTTCGGCCGGGCCTCGGCCCGGTTCGACGACCTGGCCAACTGGGTCCCTGCCCGGCTGACCGGTCTCCTCATGACCCTGGCGGCTCCCCTGGCAGCTCTTTCGCTCGCCGGAGCCTGGCGGGCCATGCTCCGGGACGGGGGGAACCACTCCTCCCCCAACAGCGGCATCCCCGAGGCGGCCGCCGCCGGCGCCCTGGGGGTGCAGCTGGGGGGGACGAACGTTTACTTCGGCAGGCCGGTGGAGAAGCCGACCATCGGCGATCCCCTGCGCCCCCTGGACCGGAGGGCGTGGCAGGGGGCGGTACGCTTGATGTACGGGGCTGAAGCATTGCTCCTTGTGGTTTGGCTGTTGGTAAACCTTTGAACCGCCCGCTCCCTGCGGTCGCTCAAGGCGCAAAGAGCGCAAAGAATACACTAAAGAGAACCTGATAACGGCATTTACTTCTGCAAAGACGCCAAGGGCGCAAAGAAAAACCCAATAGTTATAGAAGCCTCCTCACCAAAAAAAGGCATGACTTGGTTGTAACCCTCTGATTTACTCTGCGTTCTTTGCGCCTTTGCGCGAGACAGTTTTTTTCAGGTGTTTTGGCTTTGTTTGCGTAATCTTGGCGTTCTTTGCGTCTTTGCGGTTCATATGATGTTGGTTTTGTGGAAGATACTATGACTACGATGTTCGAACATGGCGGCACGGTCTTCGCCGTTGCCCGGGAGCTGGGGGTTCCCCCTGAGGAAATCCTGGACTTCTCCGCATCCATCAATCCCCTCGGCCCGCCAGCCGGGGTCTGGCCGGCCATGGAGGCTGCTTTCCGCCGGGTGGGACACTACCCGGACACGGCCTGCACCGAGCTGCGTCTCCTCCTGGCGGAGAAGCATGGGCTGCTGCCTGCCCAGGTGGCCGTGGGGAACGGCTCCACCGAGCTGATCCATCTCATCCCCCGCCTGGGGAGGTTCGGAAGCAGGCGGGCCCTCCTCGTCGCCCCGACGTTCAGCGAGTACGGCCACGCCCTGGAGCTGGCCGGCTGGTCCTACGACTACCTCTTCCTCTTCCCGGAGGAGGGGTTTCACCTCGACCCGGTGAGGGTGCGGGATGCCCTGGGGAGGGGGTACGACCTCCTCTACCTCTGCAACCCGGGAAACCCCACGGGCCGGCTCTACACCCGCGACGAGGTCGCCTCCCTCGGTGCCCTCTGCTCTGGGGCCGGCACCCTCTGCGTCGTGGACGAGGCGTTCATGGATTTCCGCGAGGAGGTATCGATGGTCCCCTTCCTGGCGGGAGACGACCGGTTTCTCATCCTCCGCTCCATGACCAAGTTCTACGGCTTCCCGGGAATCCGCCTCGGCTATGCCCTGGGGAGCGCGGGGACCATCGCGGAGCTTGAGCACCTCCGCCCCCCCTGGAGCGTCGGGACCCTGGCCCAGGCAGCAGGGGTCGCGTCCCTGGCCGACCGGGACTACGGGGAGAGGAGCAGGCAGCTGGTGGGGGCCGAGAGGGAGCGGCTGCGGCGCGGGCTGGCAGAAATCCCCGGGCTCGACGTCTACCCGGGAGCGGCAAACTACCTCCTGGCGGAGATAACCTCCGGCGTGACGGCGAGGGAGCTTGGGGAGCGGCTCCTGGGGGAGCGGATCCTGGTCCGGGCGTGCGGCAACTTCGCCGGCCTTGGTGAGAGCTTCTTCAGGGTTGCGGTGCGGGGGAGGGGGGAAAACGAAAGGCTCCTGCGCAGCATCGCCGGAGCCCTGGGGTAGCCTTCACGTGCCGTGAAACGGCCGGTTCAGCGGCCGAAGTCGTGGAAGTCGATGACAATGGCGGAGCAGTCATCCTCCGGCTGTTCAGCCATGCCGAATGTCCCGAGGGTGTCGAAGACGATGTCGAGGAACTCTTGGTAATCGGTTTCGGCATGACTGCGGAGAAGCTTCCGCAGTCTCTCCTGGCCGAACAGCTCCCCTGCGGCGTTGGACGTCTCGGTGATGCCGTCGGTATAGAGGAGCAGCCGGTCCCCCCCTTCGAACCTGAATGAGTTCATCTGCATCTCCGGGAGATCGAAATAGCCGATGGGGGGGGCTGTGGACTCCAGCCTGCGGACCCGCCCACCCCGGAGCACGAGGCCCGGCGCATGGCCCGCATTGACGTAATGCATGGTGAGGGTGGCCGGGTCGATGATACCGTAGAAGAGGGACGAGGAGAAATACTGGTCGATGGCCGGGGAGCGCCGGGCGAATTCGATCAGGAAGTGGTTGGCCTGCTGCACCAGGTCGAAGGCGGCGCACTCCGCCAGTGCCGCCCGGTGGATGAAGCCGTAGAGAAGGGACATGACCACCGAGGCGTGCAGCCCGTGGCCGGTGACATCGCCGATGAACAGGGACTGGCACCCGTCGGGCATGGTGATGAAGTCGAAGTAGTCGCCGCCGAGCCCTTCCGCCATCCGGTTCTTGATGCCGATGCAGCACCAGTTGCAGAGCGGCGAGCTCTTCGGCAGGAGGAGTTGCTGGACCTTGACGGCCAGTTCCAGTTCCAGCCCGTCGATGAGGCCGTTGCCCCCTCTCCCGTTGTCGCTGCTGTCACCCCCTCCACCCATGTCTCCTCCCCGATCTCGCTCGTGATGCTCCCGCTGTTCTTCCCTGGCTCCCCTGTCGTCCCGCCGCTCCCCATGCCGCAGGACATGAAACGTTCACGGTCCGGGCCGGTCGCGCTTGGGGAAGACCCGTTTGCGCCCCTCCTGGTCGACGGCCACGTACGTGTAGGACGCTTCCGTGACCAGGGAAAAGGGGTTTTCCCGGTACAGACTTATCTCCCCAAGGCACGGTTTCACCCATACCTCCAGCCTGATGGTGACCGAGGTATGCCCGATCCCCGTGACCGTGCCGTAGCAGCAGACGATATCGCCGGTCCTGACCGGCTTGATGAATTTCATCGCATCCACGGCTATGGTGACCGCCCGGCCGCCGGTGATCTCCACCGCCATCATGCCGCCGGCGATATCCATCTGGGACATGATCCACCCGCCGAAGATGTCGCCGTTGGCGTTCGTGTCGCTCGGCATGGGCGAGGTGCGCAGGAGCAGTTCTCCCACCGGGCTTTCGTTCTGCATGGGTACGGACATCTCCTACCCCCCGCTCTCGCCGGATGTCTCGGGACCGGCTTTCTGGGAGCGCCCCCGGAGGTGATAGGCGATCAACCCCACCGGCCCGGCAAGCAGGACGACGGCCAGCCAGCGATACTTGTACGCCGGGACGGTAAAGTCGCTTTTCACGATATCAATCACTGCCAGCACCCAGAAGTAGAACAGCAGAAGCAGGGGGGGGACCCAGAAAATCGCCCTTCGGGCAAACAGCCGGATGATCTGCTCCTCCAGGCCCGATGACTCCCGGTTCATCTGGTCGATCATGTCGGCCTGGTGCTGCTTGATGGCTTCCATGACGATGCGGTCCCGCTCCTCGTCGCCCCGTTCGATCTCCTTCAGATCCTTCTGCTTGACGCCGGCATCATTTTTCGCAGGAGCGAGTTTCCCGAAATTGATGATCCCGTCCTCGTCTTCCGGTACCGCCCTGGTGCGGAGTTCGGCCGGCACGGAGTTGAAATCGTCCGCGAAGTGAACCCCTTTCCCGTCTTCCCATTTGTAGGTGACACCGGCGGCCAGTGACGTCGTCAGCAGCAGGCAGGCAAGTATGATGGCAATTCTCATGTGAGCGTTCCGACCCGGAGACCTCGGGCAACATCCTCCCTGCTCCGGGATTTAGTTCTGCTTTTGGCAAGCTTGTCTTCAGTTTCTCACCAAAGAGGGAAAAAGCAAACCGGAGAACGCTTACCTCGCGAAGGTGGTAAAGGCACCCCAGGCGAGGACGGCGAGGGTGACCGCGGCACAGGCGGCGGCGAGGATATGGTGGAGGGTGTTTTCCCTGCGGCGCTCGGCGTACCCCAGGACCATCCCCAGGAGGTACCCTCCGGCGATGCCGCCGCCGTGCCCCCAGTTGTTGATGCCGGGGAAGACCAGGCCGAAGATGAAGAGGGTGACCACCCACCCGCCGACGCTGCGGTAGATGGCGTTGCCGTACGCGCCGCCGCGGCTCCTGCCGTAGTGGAGCATGGCGCCGATGAGGGCGCAGATCGCGGCCGAGGCGCCGATGGTGAACGGGACCCCTGCCAGGTAGGAGACGACGTAGCCGCAGACCCCGCCGACCGAGTAGATGACGAAGGTGCGGCTGGGGCCGTATTCGCCGCTTGCCAGGGGGCCGATCTGGCGCAGGGCCATCAGGTTGAAGACCAGGTGGATGATGCCGCTGTGGAGGTAGTTGGCGCTGATCAGGGTCCAGAGCCTGCCGTAACCGTCGATGGGGTATGTACCCGTGGCGCCGAGGAGAAAGAGGCTCCCCTGACCCGGGGAGAGGATGCTCCCCCCGCTCCCCACGCCTGCCAGCAGGGAGAGGGCGAAGTAGAGGACGTTGAGGGTGACGATGGCGCCGAGCTGCCAGTCGTTCCCCAGCAGCCCCCGGGACCAGTTGACCAGGTTCCACCACGGGGCAGAGCGGGGGGTGCCGCACCAGGAGCAGACGGTTTCGTCGCTGCCGATCAGCTGGCGGCAGCGGGGACAGAGTATGGCCCTGGGCGCCATTACGGTTTCTGCTTTCCGTGCAGGTACTGGTCGAGCACCTTCTTTTTCTCCGCCTCGTACTCTGCTTCGGTGATCCCCCCCCGCTCAAGCCTTCGCTTCAGCACCCGGAGCGCCTCCCCTTCGTTCGGGGCGCTGCTGTCCGCCTGGGCCGCCCCCTTGCCCGCCTTGGCCAGCCTGCTCGCCTCGGCCTTGATGTCCACCAGATCCATCTTGAGCTCGGCGTTGCCGTACCAGTGGGTGTAGGCGGGGTTCTGGTGGTAGGCACCCTTGATGGTGCGGGCATAGTCGTACTTCTTCATCTTGAAGAGGAGCCGTTCGATGTGGGAGGTGTCCTCGTAGAGGAGCTGGCTGTCGATCACGAGCTTGTTGCCGCTCAGGGGGTGGGGGGGGCGGTTTTCCGGCATCGGGTCGAGGAGTCCCCGGTCGTCCAGGTCGAGGACGATTTTCTCCGCCTCCTTGACGATGGCCATGCTCTGCTTCTGGATGGCGTCGCCGCGGGAGAGTTCCCGGCTGGCAAAGCCGGGGGCATGGCACTGGGAGCAGATCTTCACCATCTCCACCCGGTTCGGTCCGGCCTTTTCCGCCGGATAGGGGATGCCTCCCGAGCTCATGGTGATCCCGACGGAGACGTCATGGCTCCCCTGCGGCATGTGGCATCTCTGGCAGTCGGGGGCGACGCTCGACCCGGAGGTGCCGTAGAGGGTGCCGTGCTGGGAGGTCTGCCACATCTCCCACTGGGGGTGGTCCGGTCCCATGTGGCACTTGGCGCAGGAGGCAGGGTCACGGACGATCTTCAGGTCGGTGTTGTGGTTGGTGTGGCAGGAGGCGCAGGAGCTCTCCACGCTGTGGCAGTAGTTGCACCCAACCTCCCCCATCTCGGTGCTCTGCTTGAGGAAACGGGCGCACTGCACGGAGGAGAGCGGTTCGGCGCTGTCCTTGTCGTGGCAGAAGGCGCACTCGCGCTGGTTGCGGTTCTCCATGTTGCGGGTGCACCCCCAGCCGGAGTGGAGCCCCATGCCGTGGCGGCTGGTGCGATGGCTGTCAAAGGCTTTCTTGTGGCAGGGGGCGCAGGCTTTCATGTCGACCCGGGCTTCCCCCCGTTTCATCTTGTCATGGTCGGTGCCGTGGCACTTCTCGCACCCGATGCCGGCCTTGCCGTGGGCGCTTTTCTCCCACTGGACGACGGCTGCCGGGGTCTTCTCCCGGTGGCAGGGGATACACTCTTCGGCACTGACGACGGAACTCCGGGCCAGCAGGAGGGCACCCGCGAGCAGGAGGGGGACGTGGCGCAGGTTCATTGTCTTTTTATCCTCTCGAGGGTTTCCTTGTACTCCTTGGCGGAGATGAGGTTGTCCAGTCTCCACACCCGGGGCTGGAGCAGCTTCTCCAGCTGGGCGACCGGGAGGAGCCTGTCGTTGGCCGGCTGCAGTCCTTTCAGGAGATACAGGTCATTGCGGGCAGCGACCAGCAGCTGCCTGCCATCCGGTGTGAACCGGCCGACCCCCTCCGGTGCCAGCATGGCGACCCGGGTATCGCCATGGTAGAGGGCGCCGTCGACAAAGCTGTAGTCGCCGGCGGGGGAGATTTCCAGGGTTCTCCCCGCCGCATTGAAGCGCCGGACGGCTTCGTCGGTCCAGGGGTTGTAGACGGTCGTCTTGCCCGCCCCGTCGCCGTAGAATATCAGTTCGCTGTCAGCCGTAAACCTGCCGCCGGAGGAGGTCATGCCGAGGGAGGCGATCTCCATCTCCTTGCCGTTGGTCAGGTCCCTGAGTATCAGCTTGTAGTAGGGTTTGAAAACGGGGGGGTCCAGAGGGTGCATGTAGAGGATCTGGTCGGCGGTGCGGGATATGTCGAGCATGGGTCCCCGGCGCAGGAGCGGGAGCCAGGTCCTGACGGTGACGGACTGGAGGGTCGAGTCCCTGAGGGGGGTGGAGGTCGGGGTGTTCCTCCCCGGCAGCCAGCGGTGGAGCAGCGTTTTGAAGTTGTTGCCGAACTTGTAGGTGGTGATGGTGACCGATGCCGCCAGCAGTTCATGTTCCGAGAGCCAGGCAAGGTCCGTGATCTCCCCCTCGACCTCTGCCTCGGCTACCTTGATGCCATACTGGTCGTAGGTGACCAGGGTGCTCGTGCCGCCGGTCGTGAATGACGCGGCAAGGCTGTAGCCAAGGGGGGACCATGCCGCTCTGTGTGCGTTCCGGGCTGAGACATCCACCTGCTGCCCGGTCGGGAGATGGAACAGTTTCAGGCCGGAACTGTTCAGGGCGACCACCTTGCTGTCGGGGGAGATGGCGAGGGGTGACTGCTCATCAATCGACGCAACTTTTTCCGCCGTCAGGTTGTCCGGCAACGGGCCGGTGATGGGGAGGGTGCTGCACCCCCCCAGCAGCAGGAGGGAGGTTGCGGCAAAAAAAAGAAACAACAGCAGGTTGAATGGTTTCATGGCTCTTGTCCAGTTCTCATGGAGTCGTTCAAATAGGGTAGGGCAATTCAGGGTGGAATGCAAGCAGTGATGACCATGGAACTCCACGGATTTCGGGGTACAATTGGTATACATTTCGGGACGATCACGGGAGGGAGCAATGAGACTGTTCATAAGCGGTGGTACGGGGTTCGTGGGGGGGCATCTCTGCAGGGAACTGCGTGCCAGGGGGCACCGGCTCCGCCTCCTGGTGCATTCGTCACGACCCGCTGCGGACAGCGACATCGAGTATGTCCCGGGGGATGTGACCGATGCCCGGAGCTGCGAGGAGGGGGCACGGGGGTGCGACGCCGTCATCAATCTTGTCGGCATCATCCGCGAATTCCCCGGCCGTGGGGTGACGTTCAGCCGGATGCACGTGGAGGCGACGGCCAATATGCTGGCAGCGGCCCGGCAGAACGGCATCGGGAGGTATCTGCAGATGTCGTCCCTGGGGAGCCGGCCCGGCGCGGTTTCCGGGTACCACCGGAGCAAGTATGCGGCCGAGGAACTGGTGACCGCCTCGGGCCTGGAGTATACCATCTTCAGGCCGTCGATCATCTTCGGGCCCGGCGACGCCTTCGTCACCATGCTGGCCGGGTACATCCGCTCCCTGTCGCTGGTGCCGGTGGTCGGGGACGGCACGTACCGGCTGCAGCCCATTGCCGCGTGGGATGTTGCCCGGTGCTTTGCCCTGGCCCTGGACATGCCGGCAACGGCAGGCCGGGTCTTTACGCTCTGCGGGCGGGACCGGCTCACCTACCTGGAGCTGGTGGATGCCATCGGCCGGGCGCTGGGGAAATCCTCTGTCCTCAAGATCAAGAACCCCCTCTCCCTGATGAAGCTGGTTACGCCGCTCCTGGAGGGGTTCTCCTTCTTCCCCCTGACATCGGACCAGATCACCATGCTCCTTGAGGAGAGCATCTGCGATGGCACCTGGCAGGAGACGTTCGGTTTCGAGCCTGCGGGTTTTGCCGAGGGGGTTGCCGGGTACCTGAAGGGGGAGGCGCGCTAGGCTGCTGCCGGCGGAGTGCCTGCCGTGGGCGACTCCTGCCCCGACCCAGGGGGGGCTTCGGGGACCCCTTTCCAGCGGCGGTAGGCCCAGAGCCACTGGTCGGGGTAGCGGGCGATCTGCTGCTCGATGCAGCGGTTGAGGAGGCGGGTGGTGGCCACGGGGTCACCGTTCTCCTGGGGGGGGATTGCCGGGTGGAAGGTCACCACGTGGGACTTCCCTTTCCGGTGGCTGAAGCAGGGGACGAGGGCGGCGCCGGTCCGTGCGGCGATGAAGGCGGGCATGGTGGTGGTCCAGGCGCCACGGCCGAGGAACTCCACGATGGCACCATCCCGGGGTTTTACCGCCTGGTCCATGACGATGGCGATGGCCTCGTTTTTTTTCAGGCGGGTATAGATGCCGCGGGCGGCCCCCTCCGCATAGACGACCCCCTTGCCGTGGCGGGTCCGCACCTTTTCCAGCAGGGCGGTGAGCGGCTGGTACTTCTGCTGCCGGGCAACGACCGCCATGCCGTCGTGGTGGATGCCGAAGGCGTAGGCGACCAGCTCCCAGTTGTCGAAGTGGCCGGTGATGAAGATGACCCCCTTGCCCCGTTCCCTGGCCTGCCGGTACTGTTCCAGCCCTTCCCAGTGGATGTCGGTGGTCAGGCGTCTGTCGAACCCGTAGAGCAGCTTGATGACCTCCATGGCGGTCTTCCCCAGGTTGACGAAGCTGCGCCGGGCGATCTCCTCGGGTGATCCGTGGCTCTCCCGCCATTCGGGGAGGGTTCGCAGGTGGGGGAGGGAGGCGCGGATGTTCTCGACCGCCTGTCTC
>CALMBF010000137.1 GCA_937860145.1 uncultured Geobacter sp. | reverse complement strand
CCCCCCCCGCAGCACCGGCAGACAACCGGACCAGGGGCACGGCCGGTGCCCGTTCCGGCTACCTGCAACGCTGCCGGGAACTCATCGAACGCTACAAGGAGTACCCGGTCATGGCGAGGAGGGGGAGGATCGAAGGAACCGTCGTTATTTACGGCGTGCTCACGCGGGACGGCTCCCTGCGCCAGTGTGCCGTCAAGAGGAGCTCCGGCTCCACCCTGCTGGACAATGCCGCCGCCCGTGCCGTACGGAGCGTCGGTCAGTTCCCGCCGGTCCCCCCGGAACTGCATGGCGACGAGCTGGTGTTCGAGGTCCCGCTCTCATTCAGATTGTCACCGGAGTGATCGGCGCAGATACCGTATCCTCACCTTGTCACCCGCCGACCAGTCGTTGTGGTCCCCCTCGATCGTCCGGAAAACGGCCGACGGCCTGGTCTCAGCAAGAGCCCTGGCGCGGGAAAGCGGGATGATGGTATCCCCCTGTGCGCCGATCAGTTCCAGTTCCCCCCCATACCCCCGCAGTGCCGCGATGTTGTCCCAGTTGTCGCGGAGCAGCAACCGCACCGGGAGGAAGGGGTAGTGACCGGCCGCGACGTTGGCAAGGGTGTCGAAGGGGAGAATCAGGACGATCTTGTCCGGAGGATGGGGCGCGGTGGCCAGCATTGCGGCCGGTCCGCATCCGATGGACTCTGCCGCGACAGCGACCGGGGTGCCGGGGAAACGGACCCTGAGCAGGTCGTAGGCCTGCCGTGCCGCCCCATTGAACGATGCCATGGATGGGGTGCCGGGCCGTTCACCGTACCCCGGGTATTCGAGGATGTAGACGGCATCGCGGTCGGCAAACGACCGGAGCACGTACCCACGATCACCCGCCTGTCCAGCATTGCCATGGAGGAACAGCCAGACGGTCCCGGGGTCGGGGACCTGCCGCGCATAGCCGATCAACTCCCCCCCCTCCCGCCATGACGTCAGCCCCATATGTTCACGGTGGTGGGTGGGAAAGTAGAGGAGCCTGCGCTGGAACAGGGCACAGGCGAAGACAAACAGCAGGTAAGCGGCCGCGCAGAGCAGCACGATGCGTGTCACGCCCAGGTCCCCTATCCCTTGGCCAGAATCGCGCGGAGCTTGTCGGCATAGCCCCGGCCCGCCGGGTCGTCGGTGACGATCTCGATGTCGCCGGCGCTCCGGACCCCGAGCCCCAGCTCCACGGCCCGGGCGATCTGCTCCTGGGCGAAGATCGGTTTCTCCATGATCTCCCTGTTGCTTCCCAACTCCTTGAGGATCGCCAGCCCTACGGCATCGATGGCAATGCGGTCGGTGCCGGCAAGAATCACATCGGCCCGTTTTTTCGGCCCCTTCATGGGCCCCTTGTCCACAAACGCCTCGATCCCGTCGAGGAGAATCAGCGCGGGAGCATAGGCCTGGTTGATTTCGGCGATCATCTTGCGCTGACTGAGAAACGAGGTATGGAGCTCCCCCATGTTCCCCTTGTTGACGATGCCGACGGAGAGCTTGAGGGACATGGTGAAGACCCCTCCGTAGCCGTGGGTCTTCAGGCAGCAGGTAGTGACGATGCAGTCGGCATCGAGGACCGGCTTCGCCACCAGGAATCCGTCGCGCCAATGGTTGTGGGGCGGGCTCACCCTCACCCACTCCTCCCGGGGGAGTTCCTCGAAGTTGATGAGCCCTACGTCGAGCCGCCGGCAGAGCTCGTCGATCCCCTTTTCCCTCAGAACCTCGGCCGTGTCGGGAGGGCCGCTCCGCTCGCCGATGGTGATGGTTTGTGCTCCCAGCTCTCTCAGCTCGGCGATGAGGTGGATCAGGGTATCGTTGTGGGTGGAGGCCGGAAACGGGTCGGCGGTGTTGAAGTTCGGCTTCAGGAGGACCCGCTTCCCCCTTACCGGGTTTACCCCCAGGAGCCGGATCGACCGTCCGACCCCCTCGGCACGGTCCGGCGTCCTGATCAGGGCAATTCTCGTTTTTCCCGGTTCCAGAGCCTTCGTCCCCCCCCGCGCCGCACGCTCTCCCGCCACGCCGTCGTTTGCCATAAACGCGATGAAACCTCCCGCCACTGCTTTCATGAAATTACGCCGGTCCATGGTTCCCACCTCGCCGTGACAGAGTCCCTGTCGATGCTCCTCATGCAGTCGTCCCTCGTCACTCCTCGGGGGAAAGGGTGGCGCTTTCCATGTCCCAGCTGTCTGACGTCATGTCGTGCCGCAGCAGATAGGTCCAGCCGTCGTCGGCGATTACCCTGAACATTGTGTAATCAGGATCATACCAGCGATCGACAATCTCCGTGATCAGGACAGTCCGCCCGCCCCGGAGAAAGGAGACCGGCCTCTCATCCCCCTTGTAGCCGGCATAGGTCTGAACGGCAATGCCCATCGTCTACCCCCTCGTGCGTGCACCGGCAGGGATGATCCGGACGGTCCCCGGCCGTTGCCGATCCTCTCCAGCCTCCTTGAAAAGAGCTGTCCTATGATGCACCTGATAATTCTATCGCCGCGGGAGTGCAATTCAACCGACGCCCCCCTTCCCCCCTCGCTTGTCATACCGTGTTTTCCCCATACAATTAAGACATGCCCATGGATGAGCCCTGGTGGCGTGACGGGTCGGGAGGAAGCGATGCGTGACTGGAACGTGGTGGTGACTGTCCGGGAGGGGGGATTCGTGCCTGCCTGCAGACTGCTCGAACCCTATGGACTGGTGAAAAAGAGCGAGTTTTTCAACATCCTGACAATGCGGGCAGACGACCCCCGCTGGTTGCTGGTCGAACTGCACCGCCAGCTCGCCGGGTCGACGGCGATCGCCGGCTGGATCGCCCGCTTCATGCCGCTGGAGCGCTTCTTCACCTTCCAGGCGCCGGGTGAGTTCGAAACGCATGCCCGGGACGCGGTATCAGCGTGGCTCCCCCGGCTGGCCGGCAGGAGTTTCCATGTCCGGATGCATCGCCGGGGTTTCAAGGGGAAAATGTCAAGCATGGAGGAGGAACGACTCCTGGACACCTTCCTCCTGGAGCGGCTGGCAGAGGCGGGAACACCGGGACGGCTGGTGTTTGACGACCCCGATGGGATCATTACCGTGGAGACCCTCGGAACCCGGTGCGGACTCGCCCTCTGGGAGCGGCAGGAGCTGGCCCGCTTTCCCCTTCTGCACCTGGACTGAGTTCAGCCCGAAAGGAGGCTGAACAGGTGGACGTCACCGCCCCCCCTGGTTGGGGCCGAGATGCAGCAGGTCGGCAACCTCCTGCTGCATGTTCTTCGTATCGATCTTCGCCCCCTGGAGATGCGCCCCCCAGGTCCGGGAGCCGTTCTTCACCCCGAGGTAGATCTGGCGGGCCGGCTGCCTCGTCCTGGCGGCAATGACCGTCGCGAGGATCACTTCCTGGTTGGAAGCTCCTGCCTGGCGGAGAGCGGCCAGCTCCTTGTCGGGGAGCAGCTGGCGGCTGCGGAACAGCTCGTCGACAACCGCTTCGGCAAGGAGTGGCTGCGACCCCTTTCCGTTCAGAAGGGCGGCGAACCGCGTGCCGACCACCTTGGCGCTGGGCCGCAACGGTGCGAGGACATCCTTCCACTGGCCCCTCTCCTGCCGCGCCTTGAGCAGGCTCTCCGGCGACATCCCCATTTTCGATCCGACCCAGTAGGCGATCCAGAGGTCGTCGGAAGCTGCCCCCTGCTGTTTTTTCATCACCAGGCTTTTCTTGTCCACGCCGAATACTTCCGCAAAGAACGAGTTCTGTGTCGTGGCGAGGAAATAGGGGTCGGCCAGGGCCGGCCGGGCCGGGTCATAGGAACGATCAGTGAAACAGTGACAGGTGATGGCGGGAATGGCCCCCGCCGGCAGCGGGAGCAGGAGGAGCATCAGGGTGATCGTGGGCAGAGCATAGCGCATGAACGAGCCTTTTCCGGTTAAAACCGATGGTTGGGATTGGAGCGGGAACCACACTGTTCGTGAGGATCGCGGTGGCGAGAAGGAGCAGGGAGCGATGCCGGTGCACGGGAACAGGGAATTCGGCTCCATTGGAACCCAATCATACCAGCTGGAAGCTCAAACTCCTTGACCCACATCAAGAGAAGCGACGGCGAGGGGGTGCCACCCGGCAGGGTCAGTCAGGCGAGGCGGGGCGCAGGATCTGGTCCACCCGGGAACCGTCGAGGGTTTCCTCTTCCTGGAGGGCCGTGGCCAGGGCATCGAGACGATCCCTGTTGTCCCGCACCAGCTCGTCGGCAACCTCCTCCCCATGGCGGACGAGGGCGGTGATCTCCTGGTCGATCCGCCATGCCATGGCCTCGGAAAACCCCTTCTCTTCCGCCAGCTTCCGGCCGAGAAACGGATGCTCTTCCCCCCGGGTGTAGACAACGGGCCCGATCTTCTCGCTCATCCCCCACTGGCAGACCATTTTTTCGGCGAGATCCGTGACCATCTTCAGGTCGCTCTGGGCACCGGTGGAAACTTCGCCGAATACCAGGCGCTCGGCAGCCCGCCCCCCGAGGGCCACGGCGATGCGGTTCTCCAGATAGCTGCGGGGGTAATGGTAGCGGTCGTCCTCGGGCAGCTGCTGGGTGACCCCCAGGGCCATCCCCCGGGGGATGATCGTCACCTTGTGGATCGGGTCGGTACCGGGGAGCAGGCGTGCCACCAGGGTGTGGCCTGCCTCGTGGTAGGCGGTGAGACGCTTTTCGCTGTCGGAAATGACCATCTTCCGCTCTCCCCCCATGAGGAGTTTGTCCTTGGCCTGCTCCAGGTGGGCCATGGTGACGGCCGCGGCATTCTCCCGGGAAGCCAGGATGGCCGCCTCGTTCACCAGGCTTTCCAGGTCCGCGCCGGTCATTCCCGGCGTCCCCTTGGCAATGGTGACGAAGTCGATATTGTCTGCCAGGGCGACCTTCCGGCTGTGAACCCTGAGGATCTTCTCCCGGTCCCGCCAGTCGGGGCGCTCTATCACCACGTGCCGGTCGAAGCGGCCGGGGCGGAGGAGGGCCGGGTCCAGGACATCGGGACGGTTGGTCGCCGCCAGGACGATCACCTCTTCATGCTGGTCGAACCCGTCCATCTCTGAGAGGAGCTGGTTCAGGGTCTGCTCCCGCTCGTCGTGGCCGCCGCCGAAGCCGGTACCCCGGCTGCGCCCCACCGCATCGAGTTCATCGATGAAGATGATGCTCGGCGCCCCCTTCTTGGCGTTGGCGAACAGGTCCCTGACCCTGCTGGCGCCGACGCCGACGAACATCTCGATAAACTGGGAGGCCGAGATGGTGAAGAAGTTGACCCCCGCCTCTCCGGCCACCGCCCGTGCCAGGAGGGTCTTGCCGGTTCCCGGCGGCCCCACCAGGAGCACCCCCTTCGGGACCTTGCCGCCGATGCGGCGGAACTGCCCCGGATCCTTCAGGTAATCGACGATCTCCTTCAGCTCCAGCTTGCTGTTCTCCATGCCGGCGACATCCTCGAAGGTGACATCCACCTTTTCCCCGCTCCCGTACATCCTGGCCCCGGACTTGGCAAATCCCCCCATCATCCCCGCCGGCCCCTGGGTACGGGCGGCCCGGGAGATGTACCACCAGACGCCGATGATCAGCAGCCAGGGGAGCAGCGAGACCAGGAACGCGGTAAACGGCGAGGTCTCCGTGGTGGCGGCGCTGATCTCCACCTTGCGGGCGGCGAGTTCCGCGAGCAGCGAAGGATCGGCCGCAGCCGGCATGGTCGTGGTGAAGGCGCCGACTTCCCGGGTGACCTCCCTCCCCTGCACCGTCTCGGTCACCTGGACCTTCTTCAGAAACTCCCCGCTGGCTCCGACCCCCTTGAACCTGACCGATTTCAGGTTGTTTTCGGCAAGCTCGCTGCGGAAGCGGCTGTAACTGATTTCGGCGTGCTGGGCCGCTTCGCGCTGCAGGAAACCGTAGCCGATGTTGAACAGTGTCGCGGCTACCATCATGAAAAGAATCGTGCGCCAGATCGGCTGGTTCATGGGGGATCCTCCCGGCCGCCCGCCGGGTTCCTGCACCGGAACACCGCAAAGCGTGGAGTTTCATTCGTTTTTTCAATTGTAACACGTTTTTCCGGACACTCGGCGGGGAGAGGGAGAGGGGAATCAATTCTGGAAATTTGCCACGTTTGGAATTATAGTGCAGTACCCTTTCCCCTGCCGTGCCAGCGCGGCCACGGCAGGGATTGGCACCGCGAAAAGGAGATGGGACGCACCTATGATCGTACCGTTCAGGAATCGCCTGCAGGAGGTGGACCCCGCCTGCCTCACCATGTCGGCGCTGCAGACCCTGCAGGTCAATCTGGGTGACCGCTGCAACCTCTCCTGCGCCCACTGCCACCACACGGCCTCACCGGGGGGGGACCGGACCATGGGGCGGCAGGTGATGGGAGAGATTGCTGGGGTTCTGGCAGGTCACGGCAATCTCGCCCTGGACATGACCGGAGGTTCTCCGGAGCTCGCCCCGGATTTCCGCTACTTCGTGGAGCTCACCGCCGGGCTGGCCAGGCGGAGGATCGTCCGGAGCAACCTGACCGTCATGGCCGAGCCGAATATGGAGTGGCTGCCGGGGTTCTGCAGGGAACAGGGGCTGGTCATAACCGCCTCGCTCCCCTGCTACCTGGAGGAGAATGTGGACCGCCAGCGCGGCGAGGGGGTGCACAGGAAGAGCATTGCCGTCCTGCAGCAGCTGAACAGCCTGGGGTACGGCGGGGAGCTCGAACTCAACCTGGTGTACAACCCGGGGGGACGGTTTCTGCCCGGGGGGCAGAAGGAGCTTGAATCCGCCTACCGGGAAGAACTGTCCAACCGTTACGGCATTACCTTCAACAGCCTGTACACCCTTGCCAATGCCCCGATCGGCAGGTTCGGTACCCAGTTGCAGGGGGAGGGGAAACATGACGGCTACATGGACCTGCTGGCGACCAGCTTCAATCCGCTGGCGGCCGCGCACATCATGTGCCGGACTCTGATCAGTGTCGACTGGCGGGGATATCTCTACAATTGCGACTTCAACCAGGCGCTGGGGCTGGCACTCCACGACGACACCGGCATGCCGCTCACCGTCTCCTCACTGGGGTCATCACTCCTGCAGGGGAGGGAGATCAGGTTCGGCCAGCACTGCTACTGCTGCACCGCCGGCGAGGGCTCCAGCTGCAGCGGCGCCCTGGTGGGGGGCACCTGAGGCAACGCTCCGGCGGAGGGGTGTCCCCCGTCCCGCCTCCCGGCGATCGACCGGAGCGGCTCCCCGTACGCCCTTCACTGTTCAGGAGCGGACGGACGGCGCCCGCGTCTCCGGCGCCTCCGGCGGCGACCGCCACCTCCCCCCGTTTCCCCGTCCCTCCGTTTTTCCGGCACCGCTTCGCTGACGGTGCCGGCGGCAAAACTTTCCCACCACGCGCATGACTTCACGAGGTCGTTGTTGGCAACGGCACGGAAGCGGCAAAACTCCAGCGCCTCGGCAAAGGCCGGCCGCGCAGTGACCGACTGGGGCTTCCTCCCCGGCATGCGGGCAAAGCGCTGCTGCAGGATCAGGATCTCACGCAGCCGGCAGGCGAGCCGCTGGGTGATGCTGACCCGGGGCACCGTCTCGGCCATCAGGGCGGCAACAGCCATCTCGATGCTCTCCTGGGGCGCCACCCCCTCGTGGCGATACGCCGCGACCTTCTCCTCCAGGTAGCCGCCGAAAAACATCGCCAGGAACAGTGGGACCGTCGGCTTCTCCCCCCGGGCGACCTGCTCGTCGACCCGGAGCAGCGCCTCGGAAAGAGCCGTGTGGGGGAACCCGCCCTCCTCCTTCCCCAGCCACTCCTCGAGGAACGGGAAGAGTGCGGCGAACAGCCCGTACTGCCTGAGGAGCTGGTAGCACTGCTCCCCCTCCCCGCACAGGAACATCTTCATCACTTCGTCGAAGAGGCGTGGGGGGGCGGCAAGACATATCCGGTCGGCCATTTCGACGAGCGCCTGCCGGCAGCTCTGTTCCAAGGAAAAGCCGAGCTGGGCGGAAAAGCGTACCGCCCTGAGCATGCGAACCGGGTCCTCGGTGAATCGCTCCCACGGGTCACCGATGGTGCGGATGATGCCGCTCCTGAGGTCTTCGACACCGCCGACGTAATCCACGATGGAAAAATCGGCGATGTTGTAGGAGAGGGCATTGACCGTGAAATCCCTCCTCCAGGCATCTTCTTCGGGCGAACCGAAGAGGTTGTCCCGCAGGAGGACTCCCTCATCGCTCCTGAGGATGAACGCCTGGTCATCGGCCGCGCCGACGGGCTCTCCTTCCCCCACGGCATCGTCGGCCTCCGCCTGTTCCGGTTCCCCGTCGGCGGCACTGGCCCGGAATGTCGCGACTTCGATGATCTCCTCGCGGAAATGGATGTGTGCCAGCCGGAACCGGCGCCCCACGAGGCGGCAGTTCCTGAAGAGCTTTTTCAGCTCCCCCGGCGTGGCATCCGTCGCGATGTCGAAATCCTTCGGCTCGCGGCCGAGGAGCAGATCCCTGACGCACCCCCCCACCAGGCAGGCCGTGTAGCCGCTGTCCCGAAGCCGGTAGAGGACACGCAGAGCGTTCGGGCTGACGAGCTGCCGGGAGATGGTGTGCTCAGCACGTTTGAGAATGAACGGTTTTCCTGTTTTCATATCATCACTACATAGCATAGAATCGTACGTAAGGCAAAGCACCCTTGGGTCACGCCCCGCCACGACAATCGGAGCGGTTTTGACTTGGGTCATCCACGGCTCAGCCTTCTTACGCTACAGTCACCCCATGAACGAACTCACGGCACACCAGCTCAAGGACCTTAAAATACTGGCCCGCTTCATCCAGGTCTACTGCCATGCGAAACATGACCAACAGGAGCGCGGCGCAGTCCCCCTCCCCCCGGAGTTGCAGCCGCGACTCCGCAGGCACGTCACGATCTGCCCGGAGTGCGCCGAACTCCTGGAGCACGGCATCACGAAACGGCGCCTCTGCCCCCTCGACCCCAAGCCCTCGTGCAAGCAGTGCCACATTCACTGTTACGGCCCGGCATACCGGCAGAAAATCCGCGAAATCATGGCCTTCTCCGGCAGGAAACTCCTGCTGCGGGGAAGGGTCGATTACCTGTGGCACTACTTTTTCAATTAACCGTTACAAGGAGAACACCATCATGCTGAGAAAAATCGTCCAGATCGATACCGACAAGTGCAATGGCTGCGGCCTCTGCGTCCCCTCCTGCGCCGAGGGGGCCATCAAGATCGTCGACGGCAAGGCGGTCCTTGCCGCGGACAACCTCTGCGACGGCCTCGGTGCCTGCCTCGGAGACTGTCCCATGGATGCCATCCGGATCATCGAAAGGGAAGCCGACGAATTCGACGAGTCGGCCGTCGAGGAGCACCTGAAGGAAATCGGCAGGCCATCCCCCCCCGGTCATCAGCACCAGCCGGCCCCCTCAC
>CALMBF010000136.1 GCA_937860145.1 uncultured Geobacter sp. | reverse complement strand
CGCCCTGGTCGTCACCGCCGGCGCCGGCATGGGGGTCGATTCGGGGCTCCCCGATTTCCGGGGGGACCGGGGGTTCTGGAACGCCTACCCCATGTACGAGCGACTGGGACTCTCCTTTGTCCAGGCGGCCAACCCGGAGCATTTCGAACGGGACCCCGCCTTCGGCTGGGGGTTCTACGGCCACCGGACCAACCTCTACCGGGCAACGGTCCCCCATGGCGGGTTCGCCATCATCCGGCGCTGGCTCGAGACGCTGGGACTGGACCATTTCGTCGTCACCTCCAACGTGGACGGCCAGTTCCAGAAGGCGGGCTTCGAAGAGGAGAAGATCCTGGAGGTGCACGGCTCGATCCACTATCTCCAGTGCCTTTCCCCCTGCTCGGACGCCATCTGGGACAACCGGGAGGAGATCCCCGTGGATTCCGCGACCATGCGTGCCCGCCACATCCCTGCCTGCACCCGCTGCGGCGGGGTCGCCCGGCCCAATATCCTCATGTTCGGCGACTTCTCCTGGCTCCCCGCCAGGACCCGTCAGCAGGAGCGGCGGTTCGACGAGTTCCTCTGCGACCACCGGGGAGGACGGCTGGTCGTGGTGGAGATGGGAGCAGGGACCGCCATCCCGACGATCCGCTACCTGGGGGAGCGGATCGCCGACGGCGGAGGGACCCTGGTCAGGATCAATCCCCGCGAGGCCCAGGTCCCGGCCGGCCAGATCGGGATTGCCGCGGGGGCGCTGGAAGGGGTGGGCGGCATAGACAAGATTGTTTTTAATAATCAGTATTAATGATATTGTGTTGACAAGGCGGCCCGCGGGAAGGATAATACGCTTTAATTTTTCTCCGGAGGAGAGTCATGAAGCGTATGTTCGCCGTAGCGGTGTTGCTGTTCGGATGTGCCGGCGTGGCATTTTCAGCGGGTGGCGTGAAAAAGAAGAAGGTCCCCGAGTTCGAGTACGGCAACGTGGTGATCAGCGCCAATTCGGTCAAGGCCGGGGTCAACCCGGTACTGTTCGAGCACTGGGTACACCGCAAGATGTTTACCTGCCGGGTCTGTCACGTGGATATCGGCTTTGCCATGAAGGCCAACGAGGGGGGGATCAAGGCCGCCGACAACATGAAGGGGTACTACTGCGGCGCCTGCCACAACGGCCGCTCCTCCTTCGGCGGGGCAGTGCTCTTCATGGCCTGCAGCGACCAGTACTCCAAGGAGGACATGAAGCGCTGCCTCCGGTGCCACAGCGAGGACAAGGTGGCAATTGAAAGGGAGGCCCGGAAGGAACAGCGCGAAAAGGCGTTCCGGGCTTTTGCCGACAAGATGCCCAGGGAGCGTGGCGGCAACGGTATCAACTGGGAGAAGGCGGAGGACGAGGGGGCCATCAGGCTGATCGATTACGTGGAGGGGGTGTCCACCAAGCGTCCCCCCATGTCAAACCAGAAGGATTTCACCATCGGCGCCAAGGTCGACGGTGTCCCGGAGATCATCTTCTCCCACAAGAAGCACACCGTCTGGAACGGCTGCGAAGTCTGCCATCCGGATATCTTCGTCGGGGTGAAAAAGGGGACCGACAAGTACAGCATGATCGACCTCTTTGCCGGGAAGTACTGCGGAGCCTGCCACGGCAGTGTCGCGTTCCCGCAGAACGACTGCCGTCGTTGCCATACCAAGCAGGTGTGACGCGAACGATGACACGTCTACTCCTTCTTGCCGTACTCGTGCTCACGGCCTCCCAGGCCGGCGCGAACTTTGCCCTGCCGCCGCTCCCCCCCCGGGAGGAGTTCGGCACCATCGTCATCGACAGGCTGTCCAGTCAGAACGGGCAGAAGCCGGTGGTATTCTCCCACTGGCTGCACCGGAGCCGGTTCACCTGCAGGGTCTGCCACGGCGAGCTCGAGTTCCTGATGAAGACCAACGCCACCGAAATAACCGAGCGCGCCAACCGGACCGGCAAGTACTGCGGCGCCTGTCATAACGGCAAAATCGCCTTCCGCCATAACGGCAACTGCGAGAAGTGCCACAATGGCGACATCGGCTACAGTGCCCGGAGGTTCGAGGAGTTCCTCCTGCAGAAAGCAATGCCCATGACCGCCACGGGCAACGGCGTGGACTGGTCCGAGGGGCTGCGCAGCGGGGCGATCAAGCCCCAGACCTATCTGAAGAAGAAATCCCAGGACATGAAGTTCGACAAGGAGCTGCTCCTGGAAGCGGAGATGACCATCATCCCGCCGGCGGTTTTCCCCCACAAGGCCCACACGGCCTGGCTCGACTGCGACAACTGCCACCCGGATCTTTTCAACATCAAGAAGAAGGGTACCCACTTCACCATGCCGGAGATCCTCAAGGGGAACTACTGCGGGGTCTGCCACATCTCCATCGCCTTCCCCATGGATGAGTGCCGCCGGTGCCACCCGGACATGAGGGATCAGTGATGAAGAAGCTGGCGTTCACGACACTCCTGGCAACCGCGCTCCTCCTGCAGGGAGAGCTTGTACCCGGTCACCACGGATGCCCGGTCGCCCGGGCAGGGGAGAGCGGCTGGAAGAGCGACTTCGATGCACTCTGCGGCCAGAGCGAAAACTTCATGAACATGACGGCGGCGGAGCTGAGAAGCGCGCTGGAGAAGTGCGACGCCCTCAAGGCGGAGATCGAGAAGCTTGAGGCCACGCCCCGGAAGGTCTATCTGAAACGGCTGCAGATGTGCCGCAACCTCCTCAGTTACATGCTCGAGAACAGGCTGAAGGAGGAGCGGAAGTAGCCGCGACTCGGAGACCACGGGGCTTCCCCGGCCGAAGCGCCATGATGCCCCCTGACTACGTAGAAGCCTCCCGGAGAGTTCCGGGAGGCTTTTTTTATCGGCAGGAGGCGCTTCGACGATGCCCGGCTGTCGGAAGGGTGATCACCTGACCGTCAGGGAAAATGCCCTGGTCGCCATGGCACCCGTGGTGTCCGTGACCTTGACGGTGAATCCCGCTGTGCCGGTTTTGCTCGCCTTCCCGCTGATGACACCCGTGGTGCCGTTCAGGGAAAGGCCGGGTGGGAGCTTGCCGGAAGAGATGGCCCACGTGTAGGGTGGGAGTCCGCCCGTGGCCGACAGGGCGACTGCATACGCCGTTTTCCTGGTGGCAGGTGGGAGCGGAGAGGCCGTCGTGATGGCGGGAGTGGTGAGCACGGTGGCGCTGCAGGCCACCTTCACGCCGCCGTTCGTGCAGGACCAGTTCCAGGGGCCGGCGCCGCTGACCGCCGAAGCGACACCGGCGTTGCACAGATTGACCGGGGCAGCCGGGAGCGCCTTGCCGTTGTCACTGCCGCACTCGCCGTTGGCAAAGGGGGATGCGAGCGCCAGGTCCTGTGTCTGGTCGAGTGTCGACCCGGGGACTCCGCTCAGCCCGAGGATGTCCAGGGCAAGGTTGGCCATCTCTCCGTTACGGATCGGTTGAGCAGTATCGGTGTACGGGGGGCGGGACGACCCCGGATCGGCCCTGACTGACGGATTGAGGCCGTAGAGGTCCGCTCCGGCCTCTGCGTCCGGGCCCCAGACGTACAAGGGGATGGTGTAGTTCAGCGGTTCGGAGTTGAGGGAGTGGTCCGTCCCCTTGCCGCCGTGGTCGGCAGTCAGGATGATGTCCGTCTTCCCCTGGAGGGCGGGGGTGCTGGTAACCAGCTCAAAGATGCGCCCCAGGTAACCGTCAACGGCCACCAGGGCATTGTTGTACGCGGCGCTCCCCCACCCCGAGGCGTGGCCGGCGGTGTCACCATCGGTATAGTGCAGCAGGGCGTAATTGAAGGGGGTGCTCTTCATTGCCGCCACGAAGCTGTCGGTGACCGACGAAGAGTCCGCGCTGTTGACATAGACGTCGATCTTGTTGGGGCCGTTGTCCGGGCCGGTGTTGTCGGGTGCGCCGTTTCCGTTGTTGTACGAATGATCGAACAGCGAGAATTTAGATTTCGTCGCATACAGGGCACTCCTCAGCCCATTGTCGTGGACCACGTCGAAAACGCTGGAGACGTACGCTCCCTTGTTGTTCTGGATCGAGTAGGTGAGTGCGGCAGGGTCAGCGGACGGGTCCGTGTTGCTGGTCCACATGTGGCCAGTGCCGGCGACACCCTTGACCCCGCGGCCGGTGACCATGGTGACATGGTTGGGGAGGGTGACGGTCACATCGTAGTCGTTCCGGGCATTGTTCGTCCAGGCGCCCTGGGTCTGAAACCGCTTGAAGTTCGGGAGATCGCCGAGGTCTATCAGGGACTGGATGTAACTCGATCCACCGCCGTCAACACTTATCTCGATGACATACTGCGCCTCTCCGGCAGCGGCCGGGGGCACCCCGCCACTAAGCAGGGTGCTGCAGAGCAGGGAGATGAAGGCTCGGGTGAGTGACGTTCTTGTCGACATTGCTGGTCTCCTTTCAGTGCTCGGGTGAGGGCCGTGCCGTATTTGTATGCGATAAGGGACGGCGTCTCCCCCCGCGATCCGCTGGCGGTTACCGTGCGACGGTGATGGTGGTGCCGTCGGAGCCGCCGTCACTGTCATGGTTGGCCGAGGGGGCGTACGTGGCGCTCGCCCTGGTGACCCCGGTCACCGTGAAGACCGTGCTGGATGTCTGGAGCGGTATGCCGTTCCTGCTCACGGAGCAGAGCCCCCTGTTGCTGGTGGTGCAGGAGCCGCTCCCCCCCGTTGACCAGGTGCCGCTGATCGTCGCACCCCCCACGGTGTGCTCGGCAGCGTCGTGCACGGTGATCGTCACTTTGGCCGTCCAGCTCTTTTTCGTCGCTGACCGGGCAGCATCCAGATCGCCTATGTGGATGGCGGTTGTCACCGGTGGAGCGGCCACGGAGATCGACACCGTGGTGCTGGCGGTCAGCCCGCTGTTGTCCGTAACAGTAAGGGTCGCGGTGTATGTTCCCGCAGCGGCATAGGTGTGGCTCACGAGGGGGCCGCTGGTGCTGGTGCCGTCGCCGAAGCTCCAGGCATGGCTCACCACCGTCCCGTCAGGATCTGAGGAGCCGCTGCCGTCAAAACTGACCGTCAGCGGCGCGGTGCCGCTTGCGGGGATTGCCGTGGCAACCGCCACCGGCGGGGTGCCGGTCGTGCCGACATGGAAACCCATGGAGATGCCGGGAGCGGTGAAGTCGCCCAGGATCATCCCCGATGCCGAGCCGTCCCACCAGTGGGCGTTGGGGGCGCTCGTATCGTCCAGGCGATTTGTGTAAGCGGCGGCGGCATTGCCGAGGTAGTACAGGTCGGCGGCGTCACCCGAGTTGAGATATCTCTCGAAATGCCACAGGTTGTCCGCCTGGACCAGGGTCAGTTCGTAGTTGCGGTGAGCCGTGTTCGGCGTCATGCTCTGGTTGTCCCGATCCCCGAGTTCATCCACATGCCAGACCGCGATTCCGGCCGACGGGAGACCGGCATCCCGCCCCGTTTTCTGCCGGTTTTCGAGGATGAAGTACTCGGTGGCAACCCCCGGCCGCCGGTAGCGGTAGAAGCTGTTGTAGCCGCTGGCGGGCGCGGCCGCCAGCGTTCCGGTCTGCACCGCGGCACCATCCAGGTCGGTCACGGTCGCCCAGCCGGCGGCGCTTTTCAGGTAGGCATCGACCTGCTTGGGATTCGTGCCGCTGCCGCCGTATCCCATGAGGCTGAAGACCCCCGCACCGCCGACGGAGTCATAGCCGTAGTCGTAGAGGTCGGGGAAGCCGCAGAGCATGTGGCCGTTTTCGTGGCAGAAGGTGCCCAGCTCCAGGGAGGTGCCGACGTCGGTGATCTGGTACCGCCAGACCGATTTTCCGTTCCCCAGGGACACGGGACTTGCAAGGACCCAGGAGTGGGGCCAGAGCCCGTAGCTCCAGACCCCGCTGTCGGAACCGGCAAAGTAGACGTTCAGGGCGGCGACATTCCCCGCGCCGTCCGTCGTGAGGGAATCGAACGTCGGCAGGATCGTGTCGTTGTAGTCACTCCTGGCCTTCAGGATCGCGAGGGCATCGTTGATGAGCAGGCGACCCTGGGTACCGGAACTCTTTGCCGTATTGTTGTAGTAACTCTTCGGCTGCGTCATCCGGACGTAGATGGTCACGACGTTCGTGTAGGTGAGGAGGGATGTGGACACATCGCTGAAGTACTGTTTCACCGAGCCGTTGTTGTTGTAGCCGGTATAGGCGTCACCATTGAGAAAACTTTCGATCTCGCTCCTGTCGATGGTCGCCGGGACGTCGGGGAAGTCGATCAGGAGGGTGAGGCCGACCTTGCTGCCGAGGGTCGGAGATGACGGCGGGGCGGTGACCCCGCCTGAAGCGTCGGATGCGAGGGGGGTGCCCAGCGTCTGCGACTTCAGGTGGGACCAGCGCATGGCCAGGCCGGTGTCTGCTTTCCATTGGTTGCGCCGTTCCCGGGCAGATGCAGCGGCCGCTCCGGGATCGATCCTGACATGCTGGGCCAATGAGGTCGGTGCCTGTCTGTGGGCGTACACTCCCGTGGAGAGGAGGTCCTGCCCGTCATCCGAAAGGGTGGCATAAAAGTATGCCTGCTGCCGGGGGTCGAACACCACCGTGTACCCCGTCGTGGTCTCGAACACCGCCTGGAACTCGTCGCCCACCCCCCAGAGGGTGATCTGCTGACTGTCGGGCTGGGTAAACTGGACATGTTTCGCAAAGGGGGCGGCGGACAGGGGGGCGGGCGAGCAGACGAGACCGGCAGCCACGATGAACAGGAGCAGGACTCCGGAAAGCCCGCGGAACACGGCCCGGAAGGCGGCCGGGCTGCGCCACATGCTGCGAGGTACAACGCTCGTCAATCGTCTCATGGAACGCCTCCTTACCTGAGGTGATAGGGTACGGTTGCAGCGACGTGAACAGATGCGTTGCGGGCCCGCAAACAGAAATGGCCGGGCGTACCGATGGGAAATTTCGGTAGCTCGGCCATCATCCTCAGGAAGACCCGCCGCTTTCTGCCCCCCCCTCTCGGGAGGTTTAGCCTTGACGCGCTTTTATATGAAAAATTACTAATACAGTATCACGATACCCGGTGATGTCAAACGAGGTTCATGACCCGCCCGTCCCGGTCGTTTGTCCCTCTCAGGCGATCACAAGTCCCCGGCCGTCCGGCGCCAGGTCCACGGTGATGGTCGCCCCCTCGCCGAACTTACCCTCCAGCAGCATCAGGGCCAGGGGGTCCTGGAGCAGCCGCTGGATGGTCCGCTTCAGGGGGCGCGCCCCGTAGGCCGGATCGTACCCTTCGCTGGCGATGTACTCCCGCGCCCGGTCGCTGACCGTCAGCTGCAGGTGCCGTTCGGCAAGCCGGTCCGCGAGCGCCCGCAGCTGGATGGTCACGATCTCCTTGATCCGGTCCAGTTCGAGGGGGTGGTAGATGACCGTCTCGTCGACCCGGTTGAGGAATTCGGGTTTGAAGCTCTCCTTCAGTGCCTCCATGACCATGGCCCGCATGCGGGGGTAGTCGCTGGTGCCGTACTGCTGGATCCAGTGGGAGCCGATGTTGCTGGTCATGATGATGACCGTGTTCCGGAAATCCACCGTGCGCCCCTGGCCATCGGTGAGGCGGCCGTCGTCCAGCACCTGGAGGAGAACGTTGAAGATCTCCGGGTGGGCCTTTTCGATCTCGTCGAACAGGACGATGCTGTAGGGTCGGCGCCGGACCGCCTCGGTGAGCTGGCCACCCTCCTCGTACCCCACGTAGCCGGGGGGGGCGCCGATGAGGCGGGCCACGGTATGTTTCTCCTGGTACTCGCTCATGTCGATCCGGACGATCGCCTGGTCGTCGTCGAAGAGGAACTGGGCCAGGGCCCGGGCGGTCTCGGTTTTCCCCACCCCCGTGGGGCCGAGGAAGATGAAGGAGCCGATGGGGCGGCTCGGGTCGGAGAGGCCGGACCGGGCCCGGCGGACCGCGTTGGCGACCAGGATCAGCGCCTCGTCCTGGCCGACGACCCGGCTCTTCAGCCGCTCCTCCATCCTGACCAGCTTCTCCGTTTCGCTCTCCAGCATCCGGTTGACCGGGATGCCGGTCCACTTGGCGACGATTTCCGCCACCATGTCCCCGTCGACCTCCTCGGGGAGCATCCGCCCCTCCTGCTGGCTCCTGAGCAGCTCCTCCTGGCTGGCGGCGATCTGCTTCTCCAGTGCCGGGAGCTCGCCGTAGCGGATTTCGGCGGTCCGTGCCAGGTTCCCTTCCCGCTCGCTCTTGCGGGCCTCCTCCTTCTTCTCCTCCAGCTGCTTTTTCAGGTCGCTGATCCGGTTGTGCAGCTCCTTCTCCTTCTGCCAGTGCCCCTTGAGGGTCGCCGATTGCCCTTTCAGCTCTTCCAGCTCGTCGGCGAGCTTTCTCAGGCGCTCCCGGGCGTGGGGGTCCTGCTCCCGGAGCAGGGCCTGTTTCTCGATCTCCAGCTGGATGATCTTCCGCTCCACCTCGTCGATCTCCGTCGGCAGGGAGTCGATCTCGATCCGCAGGCGCGAGGCCGCCTCGTCGATGAGGTCGATGGCCTTGTCCGGGAGGAACCGGTCGGTGATGTAGCGGTCGGAGAGGGTCGCAGCGGCGATGATGGCGCTGTCCTTGATGCGCACGCCGTGGAAGTTCTCGTAGCGCTCCTTGAGCCCCCTCAGGATGGCGATGGTGTCCTCGACCCCCGGCTCGCCGGCATAGACCTGCTGGAAGCGGCGTTCCAGGGCGGCATCCTTCTCGATATGCTTGCGGTACTCGTTCAGGGTGGTGGCACCGATGCAGTGGAGCTCCCCCCTGGCCAGAGCCGGCTTGAGCATGTTGGAGGCATCCATGGCCCCCTCGGCCGCCCCTGCACCCACGAGGGTGTGGAGCTCGTCGATGAAGAGGATGATCTCACCTTCCGATTTCTCCACCTCCTTGATGACCCCCTTGAGCCGCTCCTCGAACTCCCCCCGGTACTTGGCCCCGGCCACCAGCGCCCCCATGTCCAGGGCCACCAGGCGCCGGTTCCTCAGGGTCTCGGGGACATCCCCGGCGACGATCCGGCTGGCGAGCCCCTCGACGATGGCCGTCTTCCCCACCCCCGGTTCGCCGATCAGCACAGGGTTGTTCTTGGTGCGGCGGGAAAGAACCTGGATGACCCGGCGGATTTCGTCGTCCCTGCCGATCACCGGGTCGAGTTTCCCCTTCCGGGCCAGGTCGGTCAGGTCCCGGGCGTACTTGGCCAGGGCCTGGTACCGCTCCTCCTGGTTCTGGTCCGTCACCCGCTCATCCCCCCGGACCTCCTTGAGCGCGGCGAGCAGGGCGTTGCGGGAGATGCCGTTCTCCGCGAAGATCCTCCCCGCCTCGCTCCCCTTGTCACCCGCCATGGCCAGGAGGAGATGCTCCGTGGCCACGAAGCTGTCCTGCATGGCGTCCGCTTCCTTCTGGGCCGCTGTCAGGAGGCGGTTCACCGCCGAGGAGAGGGCGACCTGGGACGTGTCGCCGCTGACGCGGGGGAGTTTGCCGATGGCCGCCTCCGTCCTGCTCCTGACGGCCTGGGGATTCGCGCCGACCTTCTGCAGGAGCGGCGCGGTCAGCCCCCCCTCCTGGTTCAGGAGGGCGAGGAGCAGGTGTTCCGTCTCGAGGGCGGCGTTGTCCCGGCTGGCGGCCAGTTCATGGGCAGCGGCGAGGGCTTCCTGGGTTTTGATGGTCATTTTTTCCGGTCGTACCATGATGGTTCCTCCGTGAGTTCCTGGAGAAAACATAGGTGCGGCGAGGTCGGCTGTCAAGGGGAGGGGGGACGGAAGGGATGTTATTGGTCCGGTTCACCGTCGGAGAGAAGTTCCAGCGGGCAGGCGACGATGCACCTGCCGCAGCGGGAGCATCGTTCGGGAGCGATGTTGCGGGAGCGTTTCCGGAATCCGGCCGTCTCCAGGGTGTAGAGCTTTTCCGGACAGGCGGCGATGCAGCGGCCGCAGCCGCTGCATCGTGTGGTGTCGGACAGTGATGGTGCCGTGCGTGGACCGGTTTTCAGTGTTTTCCCCAGAGTGGGAGGTCCAGCTGTTTCCACGGGCTGCGCAGGTCGGGAGGAAGCGGGGAGTACTGGGGGCAGGAGGCGATCAGGGCCATTGCCTGCTGCTTGCATTTGCGCCGACAGCTCTTGCAGAGCCTGTTGATGTCCACTTGCGTGCGCTTCATGGGCACTCCGTCGTCGTTCCGAATCCCTGGCAAGGCCCTCTCTTCGTTGGCTCTCAACGGCTCCTCAGCATACTCCCGGTACGCCTTCGTCGCCGTTTTCCTCGCCGCCGTGATGTCATCCTTGACCTGGAATCGGACTTACAGCTTCTTCACCCAGCCGAAGGTGTCGGGGAGGTGACCGGTCTGGATGCCGGTGAGGGTGTCGTACAGCTTCTGGGTGAGCGCCCCCACGCCGCCGCCGCCGATGGTGGCGGTGGTCTCCTTGTAGCAGAGGGCGCCGACCGGCGTGATGACCGCGGCCGTCCCGCTGCCGAAGGCCTCGGTGATGGCGCCGCTGCCGATGTCGGCCATGATGGTGTCGATGCTGATCTTGCGCTCCTCGACCGTGAAGCCAAGCTGGTCAGCCAGGCTGATGACCGAGCCACGGGTCACTCCGTTGAGGATGGAGCCGTCCAGGGGGGCGGTGACCACGGTGTTGCCGTAGGCGAAGAACATGTTCATGGCACCGACCTCTTCGATGTAGCGCCGCTCCAGCCCATCGAGCCAGAGCACCTGGTCGAACCCTTTCTTCTTCGCTTCCAGTCCGGCCTTGAGGGAGCTGGCGTAGTTGCCGCCGGTCTTCGCTTCGCCGGTCCCACCCTTGACGGCGCGGACGTACTTGTCCTCCACCATGATCTTGACCGGGTTGAACCCGCCGGCATAGTAGGCGCCGACGGGAGAGAGGATGACGTAGAAATAGAAGTGATCCGACGGTTTCACGCCGAGGACCGGTTCGACGGCGATCATCGTCGGCCGGATGTAGAGGGAGGTGCCGGGGGATGTGGGGATCCACTCCTGTTCCAGGCGGACCAGCTCTTCGATGCCCTGGAGGAAAAGCTCCTCCGGGACCTCGGGCATGCAGAGCCTGTCGGCCGAGTGGTTGAAGCGGCGGGCGTTGATCTCGGGGCGGAAGAGGGCGATGGAGCCGTCTTCCCACTTGTATGCCTTGAGTCCCTCGAAGATCTCCTGGGCATAGTGCAGCACGAGGCAGGCAGGGTCGAGGGAAAACGGTCCGTAGGGCTGGATGCGGGCGTCGACCCATCCCTGGCCGGCTTTCCATTCGGCAATGAACATCCTGTCGGTGAAGAGCCTGCCGAAACTGAGCTGGCTCTCATCGGTAAATTTCTGTTTTTTCTTTTCCTCGGGAAGGGGAAGGATCCGGATCTCCATCGGGCAAAACCTCCGTCAAAGTGGTATGCGGGTAGCAGGCACTCGCCGTTTGTTGTGGTCGTTCGGCAGGCAGGAACGGTGCATCGTTGCGGCCGGGTTCTCGGGGGGCAACAGATAAGATGTAGCATAATTTTCAGCGGCCGGGCAAGCTATTCCTCCTCCATTTCCCCGTAGTGCTTGACATCATATTCATTAGTCCGTAAAGTAACTTATTGATTACAGGTTTACGGAGAGTCCATGAAAAAGCATCTTTTGTTGCTTGTTCCACTCGTCCTGCTGTTCTGTGCCCAAGCGTTTGCCGCACCGATCTTTGCCGGTTACGGCAAGCTTCCCTGGGGTACGGATGTCAAGAGTGTATCCAAGGCCTACCCCAAGGGGAAGATGACCAAGCTGGGGTCCCAGGACATCTACAAGCAGGTTGCGCCGAGCAAGGAGATCAAGCAGCGCTCCTTTGCCTTTGCCAACAACAGGCTGGTTGCCGTATCGGTGACCATGAACCCGGCGTACGTCAAGAAGAACGGGATCGAGAAGCTCCTTGCCATGCAGAAGAAGCAGTATGGCGAAGGGGTCATCGACCGGACCAGCGCCCCCCACATGGTTACCTACCGCTGGCAGGACAGGGATATCAGGATAACCTTTGCCTATGCACCGAAACGTCCCGAAATGACGGTGCTTATGTACGAGAAAAAATAGTACAACCCCTTGAAAGTTTAAGAGTCTGTTGTTATATTATTAGCACTCCCCCTGTGGGAGTGCTAATTTCGTTTGAGGTTCCTGAAGGGGGCTGGGATACATGGCAATGAATTTACCCGTTATTGCGGACAGTATGTCGCTCTACCTTGCGGAGATCCGCCGTTTTCCCCTCCTCGATGCTGAAGAGGAGAAACGGCTCGCCATCCGCTATTACGAGGAAAACGATCTTGCCGCTGCTCACAGCCTGATCACCTCCAATCTCCGCTTCGTCGTCAAGATCTGCGCCGAGTACCGTTCCTACGGCATGAAGATGCTCGACCTGATCCAGGAGGGGAATGTGGGGCTGATGATGGCGGTGCGTAAATTCAACCCGTACAAGGGGATCAGGCTGATCTCCTACGCCGTCTGGTGGATCAGGGCCTATGTGCAGAATTTCATCGTCTCCAACTGGAGTCTGCTCAAGATCGGCACTACCCAGGCGCAGAAAAAGCTCTTCTTCAAGCTGAACCAGGCCAAGAGTGCCATCAGAAGCATGATCGGTCACGACGGCCTGGAGGAAGCGGCGCTGATGCTCGACGTGAAGGAGTCGGAAGCCCGGGAGATGGAGCAGCGGCTGCGGGGTGAATACTCCCTCGATGCCGAGATCGAGGCCGGCGAGGGGCTCACCATGCTGGACATGCTCCCGGACGAGCGGCGCAACCAGGAGGAACTGCTGGCGGAACACCAGGAGGCCGTCGTGCTGCAGCGGGAGGTCGGCAAGGCGCTGGAGCGGCTGAACGACAAGGAGCGCTTCATCATCGAAAAGCGCGTGGCCGCCGAGGAGCCGCTGACACTGCAGGAAATCGCCGATCACTTTGCCATCTCCAGGGAGAGGGTGCGGCAGATCGAGGAGGGGGCGCGCAAAAAGCTGCGCACACTCCTGACCCCCGTCGTGCTCGAGGCGGTTGCCGCCTGAAACCTTTTGCAGTACGCCCGGCGGTTGAACGAAGTCGCCGCCTGACGTGACCGATACAGAGGGGGGAGCCATCCCCCCTTTTTTTATTCAGGGAGTTGAAGATGCTGACAGCGGTTCAGAAAGAGCGGTATGCGCGACACCTCATCCTGGAAGGGGTGGGAGAAGGGGGGCAGGAAAAGCTGCTGGCCGGCCGGGTCCTGGTCATCGGCGCAGGGGGGCTCGGCTCTCCCGTGCTCCTGTACCTTGCCGCTGCCGGGGTGGGAACGGTCGGGATAGCCGACGGCGACCTTGTCGAGCTGTCCAACCTGCAGCGGCAGGTCATCCATACAACGGCGGCACTCGGCACGCCCAAGGTCGTATCGGCAGCAGCGGCGCTCCAGGCGCTCAATCCCGACGTCACCCTGGTAACCCACCAGCTGCGGGTGACGGCGGAGAACATCATGGGGCTCATCGCCGGGTATGACTTCGTCATCGATGCCACCGACAACTTCGAGTCGAAGTTTCTCATCAACGACGCCTGCGTGCTGGCGGGAAAGAGCTATTCCCACGGCGGGATCCTCCGCTTCAGGGGACAGACCACCACCATCTGCCCGGGGAAGACCGCCTGTTATCGCTGCATCTTTCCCGAGGCCCCGGAGAGCGATGTGGCCCTTGCCTGCTCCCGGGCCGGGGTGCTGGGGGTCCTGCCCGGCATCATCGGGACGGTGCAGGCGACGGAGGCGATCAAGTATATTCTCGGCGAGGGGAGGCTGCTGGCGGGGCGGCTGCTGACCTACGATTCCCACGGGATGACGTTCCGGGAGGTGGCCCTGCGGCGCAATCCGGGGTGCCCCCTGTGCGGCGAGGCGCCGACGATCAGCACCCTGTGACGACGCAGAACGGGCCGGTTTCCCCAGGGAAGCCGGCCCGTTGTCTTTCAATCATCGTCTCTTTCGTAGCGGTTGTAGTGCCGTTCGTAGCGATAGTCGGGCCGGTCGTACTCTCCCTTGTCGCAGATGACGACCGTCCGCTTCTTCACCAGTTCCCCGTCCACGTAGACCTTCTCCTTCACCCTTCGGCAGCGGCGTGACTCATCGTACCCCAGGGGCTCGGCATAGTAGCGTGCCCGGCTGTCGTTCGTGCTGTACTCGACCGGCCTCTGGGCGTACGCCGCTTCCCGCGCCCCATGGACCGAGATGTCGGCGATGGTCGCCCCGGCAAGGGCTCCCAGGGCGGCACCCACCACTCCTCCCCGCCAGGGGTTCCTCTGATCCAGGATCGCCCCCGCCAGCCCCCCCATGTACGCCCCGGTGGCGCTTCCCGCCTGCTGGTGGGGCATGCAGCCGGAAAGGGCCGGTGCAACCGCTGCCAGGGCGAGGCAGAGCGCCGCACTCTTCGCAATAATCCTCATGGTGTCCTCCTAAGCTTTGACGCTGACCCGCAGCATGGCCACGCCGGGGATTTCGGCCGTGAGCCGGTCTCCCGGGACGATCCTGCTCACCCCGGCCGGGGTGCCGGTGAGGATGACATCCCCCGGTTCCAGGGTGAAGATGGTGGAGAGGTGGCTGATGATGCTCGCCACCGGGTTGATCATCAGCGCCGTGTTGCCGTGCTGGCGCTCCTCGCCGTTGACCGTCATGATGATCGTCAGCTGCTGCGGGTCGCCGACCCGTTCCGCCGGGACGAATTCCGACAGGGGGCAGGCGGTGTCGAACCCCTTGGCGATGTCCCACGGGAGCCCTTTCTTCTTCAGCTCGTCCTGGACATCCCGCAGGGTCAGGTCGATGGCCACGCCGTAGCCAGCCAGGGAGGCCAGCGCCTCGACCTCCGGGATGTTCTTCCCTCCGTGTCCCACCAGCAGGGCCAGCTCCGCTTCATGATGGCAGTTGGCCGAATACGCCGGGATGACGATCTCCCCCCCATCGCCGATGACCGAGCTCGCCGGCTTCATGAAGACAACCGGCGCTGACGGTGTCTCGTTCCCCAGTTCCCGGATGTGATCGACGTAGTTGCGGCCGATGCAGAGAATCTTGCCGATGGGAAGCTCCCGGCCGGTGGTGATGCGGGCTGTTTTCATGGCAACTCCTTCCTGGTAGGTACCGTTCAATCGTACCAGAAGATGCTGTCCCCGGCAAACCGGAAACGCCGCGTCGGGCGCGGTATGGGGGCAGTTTTGGGGAAATATTGAAAATATTAACAATGAGCAATTGACAATCATTAATCTTGTTTGTATGGTTTCTGTTACGAAATACTGATGTGACGTGTATGAAGATTTCTCTACCGTGGGAGGTATGTTATGCACTATCTGAAGAGCTGGTTTTCGGTGCTGCTGCTGGTCGTCTCTCTGGCCCTTGCAGGATGCGGCGGGTCGGGTTCCGGCAGCGGCACGGCGGCTGATCCGTTGGCGTCGGGGACTACCGGTGGTGGAGGGACTGTCGGTGGTGGTGGCGGAGGGACTCAGGTCAGCAGTAGCGGTGTGATCATGTTTACGAGCGCTGCTTCTGCGGTTCCTGGCTCTCAAACAAGCATGCTCGAACCCTATGACAAAACAGTAGATCCCACGATAATCCCAGCCGTTTCCGTTCTGCAACTGATCCCGTTCAAGCTGACCGATTCCAATGGCAACCCGCGTGTGGGCGTGCCGGTCACTATGTATGTTTACAGTATCAATCCCACAAAGAACCCCAATGATGTGACGATCGATTTCCTGGTGCCCACAACGATTGAAGGCGCCATCATCGGACCAAATCCGGAACCGAATCAGCAGACGATCACGACGGATTCAGCCGGGATGGGGATTTTCAATGTGAGCACGGGCATCGTCTCCCCGTCACCGGGGTCGTTCACCGCGCTGACGGTCGTCTTCAAAGCAGTCACGAATGATGCCGTCCCGGTTACGGCATTTGTGGGCAGGCAGTATTCGCTGACCTCGAATTTGCCGACACTGACGATCGCTCCCAGTACCGCGAGCTTCGGTACAGGGACGGACATAACATTTACCATTGCCGGAGGCTTCAAGCCCTATACCGTTTCATCCAGCAACAGTGGCCGGGTGACCGCAACGCTCCAGGCTGACGGTACGACGGTCCTGGCTCATCTGGTCGATACCACCGCATGGACGGGTGCAGTGACGATCTCCGCCATCGATTCAGCCGGCCAGACAGTGTCCGCAACCGTGGCACGGTGAGGTCGTCTGACGCACAGATTCATTCATAACATTCTGCCAAGGGGATAACCATATGTTCAGACTCATAACCATCGGAGTGTTCACCCTGTTGATAGGTGTTTCAACCGCCATGGCCGACACCATAGCCAACCGGTTCGGCCTGACCGGCCGGTTTGGTTTCGCCGCGCCGGTCAAAGTGGGTGATGCGGAGTTCATCAACGGCCACAGCAATGACACGAAGAGCGGCCTCGCCTGGAATGGCGGCTTCATCTACGGGTTCACCGACCACCTCGCCGGTGAACTGGAGATCTCCTACCTCCCCCGCCTGGACGTGGAGGTCGCCGGTATCAAGGCCTACGAGGCCAAGGTTGCCGACTATGCCATCGGCGTGCAGTACCGGTTCATGCCGACCGGCCAGGTCGTCCCCTACGTGGGGCTCGGGATCGACTTCATCAATGGTGACCTGGACCATGTCAATGGCACCGGCTATGACCTGGACTGGACCTACGGCGGCCATGTCGGTGCCGGGGTCGACTGGTTCCTGACCAAGGGGATTGCCCTGACCGCCGACCTGCGCGGGACCGGGGCAATGTCGGGAGACGTCAAGAGGGGGGAGACGAAGGTCACCGAGTACGACCCGTTTTGGATCCAGGGGACAATCGGCGTGCGGCTGTTCCTCCCCGAGAAGTGGTGACCTGACCGGCCGCTACGGGAAAATTCAGCTAAAGAAAAAAAGGGAGCCGGCGTACACGCCGGCTCCCTTTTTTTCTGGGTGTTCCTGGGAGCGCTATTCCATGCTCTTGATGGCCTTGAGGATGTTGTCCTGGGTGATTTCCGAGCCCCCCACGAGCGTCTTCGACTTCTTCGTCGCGCTGTTGGTGACGACGACAACCGGGGTGGCATTGACCTTGAACTGGGTGGAGAGTGTCTGGGCCCTGGCCATCATCTGGGTGACCTCCATGAAGCTGAGCTGCTTGTAGGTCACTCCCAGCGGGGCGATGGCCCCCTTCACGTCATCGACGGACGGGTTCTTGGTCTTCTTTGCCAGTGCGAACAAGGCCTTGCGCAGCTGGAGATACTTGGGCTTTTCGTGGACCAGGAAGGAGAGGTGATACGGGACAAAGTTCATCGCTTCCTGGTGAATGATCTTGTCGACGAAGAATATCCGTGCCCTTTTCTCCATGGCAGGGAATGCGGCCTCTATCGCGGGCTCGATCCTGACGCATATGGGGCAGAGCCAGTCGGAAAAGACGTAGACCTCCACCTTGCTGCTCTGCTTGCCAAGGAAGTGATCGGGCTGACCGGCCAGGGCTTCGGGTTGCCTGATGCCGGTGAAGCTGACCAGGAATCCGCAGGTCATGGCAAGGGCCACGAGGGTGAGTTTCACCAGGAAAGTGCGACGGTTCATGGATGAATGCCTCCTTGTGTCGATCAGTAGTCTGCGTACTCGCATGATGAAGAGCAGGAGCACAATAACGGCGATGCCCACGCAGAGCGGGCACCAGGCCTGGATGACGAATTTCTGCAGGCGCACCATCTCCAGTTCGGCGCCCGTGCCGCCGGCCAGCAGGAGGAGCAGCCCGTACTCTGCCGGGGGGTAGCGGCGGACGGCAAGGGCGGTCACGGTCAGCAGGATGAAGAAGGTCAGTCCCACCGCCGCAAAGTGAATGCCGAAGAAGCGGTACGAGTGGGCGGTGGTGCAGCCGCCGAAATTGCACAGGTCTGTTGCGGAGAGTCCTGCAAGGACTATTCCGGTCAGGATGAGCAACGTGAAGAGGACAGGGGGCCTGTCGGTCATGCACCCTCCTGCGGGAAGTGTTTCCCCTGCCAGCTGTCGCGGGCCTTGAGTTCGTTCAGCACAGCATACCACATCTGGTTGTTTTTGAGCCCCCAGTTCGGCGCCACGCGAATGTCCAGGGGGGCGGAGCCGTAGAGGCGCTGTATAGTCATGCGCGCCGGGATCCGCTCGAGAAAGTCGCAGACCGTCGCGACGTACTCATCCTGCTCGAGGGGGACGAACTCGCCCCGGTAGTACAGGTCGGCGAGGCGGGTCCCCTTGACCGCGTGGAGCTGGTGCAGCTTGACCGAGTCGATCCCCAGGCCGGCCAGCAGCTCTGCCGTGCGGAGGAAGTTCTCCCGTTTTTCGCCGGGGAAACCGTAAATCAGGTGCGTGCAGATGTCCAGTCCCTTGCCGGAGAGGAGCTTCACCGCGGCGACATACTCGTCGAGGGTGTGACCGCGGTTGATCCGCTGGAGAATGGCGTCGTCCATGGACTGGAGCCCCAGTTCGAGGCAGACATAGCGCGTGCGGGCGATCTCCGCGAGGAGTCCCGCAATCTCCGGGGTGACGGCGTCCGGCCGGGTGCCGATGGAGATGCCGACGACATCGTCCACGGAGAGCACCCGTGTGTACAGGTCGGCGAGCCTGTCGAGGGGGGCATAGGTATTGGTGTACTTCTGGAAGTAGATGATGAACTTCTCGCTCCCCAGGCGCCGGCGGTGGTAGGCCATGCCGGCAGCGATCTGCTCTTCGACGGGGATGGTCGACTGGGTGGCGCCGGGGGAGAAGGAGGAGTTGTCGCAGTAGATGCAGCCGCCGTGGCCGCGGCTGCCGTCCCTGTTGGGGCAGGTGAATCCTGCGTCCACGTTGACCTTGCTGATGCGGCAGCCGAACCGGCTGCGCAGGTACCATCCGTAGGAGTTGATTCGCAGGTCCGGGTGGACTCCGGCAGGAAGCTTCGTCATGTCGTCCGTGGCCGGGCCGGCGGGAGCAGGGAGATCATCGCTTCGGCTTCGCCGCGCGGGTCGTCACTGGCGATGATGGCCGAGACGAGAGAGATCCCGGCTGCTCCGGCGGCAACCACCTCGTGGATGTTGTCCCGCTTGATGCCGCCGAGGGCGAACACGGGGATCTCGAGCAGGTGGGAGACTATCTCCAGCTTGTCGACACCGACGGGCTTGCCGTACTGGGCCTTGGAGGGGGTGTAGTAAACCGGGCCGAAGGTTATGAAGTCGGCCCCCTTTTCCTGGGCCATGATGGCATTGACCTGGTTGTGGCAGGAGAGGCCGATGAGCTTGTGGTCGCCGAGCAGGCGGCGGACACGGTGGATGGGGAGGCTGTTGAGGCCGAGGTGGACCCCGTCGGCATCGACCGCCATGGCGACATCCACCCGGTCGTTCACGATAAGCCGGGCATCGTACCTGCTGGTGAGCTTGCGCAGGTCGTAGGCGAGTTCGTACAGTTCGCGGCTGGACAGGTCCTTTTCCCTCAGCTGGACACCACGGACACCTCCCTTGAGGGCCTCTTCCACAACGTCGACCAGGCGCAGGTTCCCGGTCTGGTTCCTGTCCGTGATCAGATAGAGATTGAAGTCCAGGCCTTTTGCTGGGTTCATGATTACTCCACGAGTCCTTCGATCGGGCTGGATGCGGTTGCGTAGAGCTTTTTCGGGATGCGGCCGGCGCGGTAGGCGAGCCTGCCGGCACGCACGGCGAGATTCATCGCTTCCGCCATGGCCACCGGGTCCTTCGCGCCGGCGATGCCCGTGTTCATGAGCACGCCGTGGCAGCCGAGCTCCATGGCAATGGCCGCATCGGAGGCGGTGCCGACGCCGGCATCGACGATGACCGGCACCTTGACCGCATCCAGGATGATCCTGATGTTGTAGGGGTTGCGGATGCCGAGCCCGCTGCCGATGGGGGCACCCAGGGGCATGACGGCGGCGCAGCCGATATCCTCGAGCTTCTTGCAGAGGATGACATCGTCACTGCAGTAGGGAAGCACGGTGAACCCCTCCTTGACCAGCACCTTTGCCGCCTTGAGCAGTTCCTCGTTCTCGGGGAAGAGGGTCTTCTCGTCCCCAAGGACTTCCAGCTTGACGAAGTCCGACATCCCGGCTTCCCGGGCGAGGCGGCAGGTACGGATGGCGTCATCGGCGGTGTAGCAGCCTGCGGTGTTGGGGAGCAGGGTATATTTTTTCAGGTCGATGAAGTCGAGGAGCGACTCCTTGCTCCGGTCGAGATTCACCCTCCGCACCGCCACGGTGATGATCTCCGCGCCCGATGCCTCCAGTGCCCGCACCATCTGTTCGTTGCTGGCGTATTTCCCGGTGCCGACCATCAGGCGGGAGGTGAATGCCCGTCCGGCAATGACAAGTTTATCGTTATTCTGTGACATGGCTGTACTCCTTGAAAACGAGCCTGATTCTTGAAAAATGGTTTCAGCTGGTGCCGTGGGTCCCGTGACTCAATCCTTGCACCTCGTTCCTGCCGTTATCCGCCGCCGACGAAGTGGACGATCTCGATCCGGTCGCCGTCGGCAAGTGGTGCCGATTCGTACTCCGCCTTCGGCAGGATTTCCAGGTTGAGTTCCACGGCAACCCGCCGCGGGTCGATGTCCAGGGACTGAAGCAGCTGCAGCACGGTCTGCCCCGGGATGTTGCGCTCTTCTCCGTTGATGGTGATCTGCATCATGGCTCCATAAAAAAAAGCCGCAAAGGCGGCCGGCTGTTCTGCTTCCCGTATGCTTCCCTCCACCGGTGGCCCGGTCAGGTTCGAAGGGTTTGAGGCCGGCCGGCCTCCTCTCAGCTCCTGTGAGCTCCCCCAGCATATCCAGTTTGTCTCGATAGTGTCTCCGAAGGAAGAAAGTACCAGTATCAAGCGCTTCGTGTCAACAGATATTCATCACGGTATCAGGTAGTTGAGCCGCTTTCACCGGGGTGGCGGCCTGTTGCGTGAAGCCGGTGCCGCGGGTGCCGTCCGGCACTGGCGCACCCCCGGGAAATAATGGGATGAGCCCGGGCATTTCGTGGTAGAATTGAACAGCCGTTCCGGCCTGACGTGGTGACCCGATGCCCAAAATGCCAAAACTACCCCTCAATCCCCCCCTTGTCTCCGCAGAGGGGCGCCAGCTCTTCTCCCTGCTGGATATCAATTCCCTTGATCCGGCCGAAAAGGAGCGGATGTACGCCGGCCTGCTCCCCCCGAGGCTGCTGGAGCTCCTCGATATCGTGCCGGAAAGCGGCTGTAACCGCCACGGGGAGCGGCTGGTGAAGATCCTGGCCCCGGAGGGGATGAACTTTGCGCGCATCGAGGTGCGCAGCCACCCGGAGGAGCGCCGCACGGTATTCTTCCTCGACATTGCCGGGACCCACTACAACCAGATGGAGCTCTCCTTCTGCATCATCAACGACCCCGCCGCACCCCGCTTCGACGTGGACCTGGATGACCAGGGGAGGAACAACTGCTTCACCACCCTGGGGAGGAACATCCCCGAGGAGGTCCGGGCGATGGAGGCGGGGCTCTTCCCCAACCAGACGAGCAGGGGCCTGCGGATGTTCGGCGAGTTTTTCCTCCTGTTCGAGCGGTTCGTCGATTCGCTGGGAATCGAGATGATCCTGGGAGAACCCCTCACCTACGACAACGCGGTCCGTTACGAACGGTACGGCTTCGACTATCTCAAGGGGAGGCTGCTCATGCAGGAGATCGACCGCCAGTTCAGGCCGGGCGGCCTGCTGTACGACCGGCTGGACGGATCGACCCCCTTCCGCATGCCGGGCATGGAGAAGACCGTCCATGGCCGGAGCTGGGCTATCCACGACGGCATCCTCGCCGAGGCGGCGAAGAGCCTGACGGAAGAGAGTCCCCTCCTCACCCCCTGGGAGGAGGTGACGATCTACCGGATGATCGGCAGCCCTGCAGCGGTCCGCACCTTCACGGGAGGGGACTAGCCACCCCCCTGATGACATGGAGAGAGATGAGTGCACGCAAAAAGGCCTCCCGATCGGGGAGGCCTTTTTGCGTGTGGGTACCTCTGCTCGCCGGCCGGTCTGCCGGCACCGGGAGGATTATTTCTTGCTGCACTTGGAACAGCCGGCTTTGGCGGGCTGCTTTTTCGTGGCGCACTTGGCGCACTCCGCGGTTTTCATGCAGTTCTTGCACTCCCTGCACTGGGGGCACTCCCCTTGTTTGCACTTCTTGCACGTGTCGCAGGAGCCGGCCTTCTTGCAGCAGTCGCAGGCACATCCTTTTCCTGTGGCGCACTTCCCGCAGTCACCGGCCATCAGGGGGCAGTCCCTGTCGGTGCAGATCGACTCGGGCAGGTTGGCGGCTTTGCGCTTGGCGTCTATTTTCTCCTTCACCGCGGCGATCTCCGCTTCGAGGGCGGCGGTCCTGGCGCTGTCCGGCGTCTCCTTCAGCTGTTCCCGCTGCAGGTCGAAGCGCTTGTTCATCAGCTCCTGGCGCAGGTCGATGGTGTCGCGCTTGAACGTGCGCATCTGGTCCGGGGTGACATCGCACTTCGCGCAGTCGGAGCAACCGGCTTTCCGCGCGGTCTTGCGGGCTTCTTTCCCCTGGGCCATCGCCGTGACGCCGATGGAGAGGACGAGGGTAAGGACGGCGAGTATCGCGTACAACTTTCTCATTCGGGCTGATCTCCTTTGGAAATGTGATGACCTGCATCATAGTGGAACTGCTCCCCATAGTCATGCAAAATCTTGCATAAGCTCGGCGGCGGCTCCTGTTTCGGCTTCCGTCAGGCTGCCCCGGGCAAGGGAGACGTGCATCCGGGTCGCAAAGGCGTCTGCCAGCAACTCCGCGAGCTTCTCCCGCGGCAGCAGGACCCCCTCGCCGGCAAGGGAGGTGGTCGCCTCCACCACCCCCGGGGAGGGTTCCCGCAGGTATGCTCCCCCGATCCCCGCCATCTGCCGCAGGGGGATCGAACCGTGCTGGAAGACCGTCTCTTTCAGCCTGCGCTGGGCATTGCCGCCGATCTTTCTCCCTCCGATGAGGATGTCGCAGCTTTCCGTGCCGGCAAAGCAGAGGGGGGTCCGTTCCCCCAGGCGGCGGTCGTCCTTGTGGTGGTCGACGGCGTGGCAGGGGGAGAGGCCGAGCCGGCGGTAGAATTCGAGGAGAAACGAGGTGAGGTGGAAAAAGGCCGCCTTGACGCTGCGGCTGCCGGGGATGGCCGCGGCGGGGCAGACCAGGGAGTAGGTCAGCTCCGCCGCATGGTAGATGACCCCGCCGCCGGTGATCCGCCGGACCACCGGGATCCCCTCCTCCCGGCAACGCTCCAGGTCCAGGATCTCCTCCGGCTTCTGGAAGCGGCCGCAGGAGAAGGCGGGGGGCTCCCAGCCGTAGAGGCGCAGGGTCGGCGGGGAACGGTCTGGGTCGAAACAGCCCAGCAGGGCCTCGTCGATGGCCATGTTTTCCGGGCCGGGGAGGGGGCCGGTGTCGATGAGGCGCCAGGTGGTCCGCTCTGCTCCGGCCGGCTTCGTCACGGAGCTTCTCCCCCCCGCTCCACCAGGGCGAGGGCCCGGGCGCAGACGTTTTCCGGGGTGAACCCGTAGGCGGCCAGCACGGCCGGACCGGGGGCGGATGCCCCGAATCCGTCCACGGTCACCAGGTCGCCGCCGTCGCCGACGAAGCGGTGCCACCCCTGGCCGCAGCCGGCTTCCACTGCCAGCCGGGCCGTGACCCGGGGGGGGAGGACGTCGTCGCGGTAGGCGGGGGGCTGGGCGTCGAACAGCTCCCAGCTCGGCAATGAGACGACCCGGGTGGAGATCCCCTGCTCCTGGAGGAGTTCCCGGGCCGAGAGCGCCAGGCCGACCTCGCTGCCGCTGGCGATGAGGATGAGCCGGGGGGAGCCGCCATCCCCCTCCGCCAGGACGTACCCCCCCTTGCGGAGACCGTCGGCCGGCGCGAAGCGTGCCCGGTCCAGGGTCGCCACGTTCTGCCTGCTGAGGACCAGGGCGGTCGGGCCGCTTCGGCCCTCCAGCGCCGCCTGCCAGGCAACGGCGGTTTCACCACCGTCTGCCGGCCGGATCACCGTGAGCCCCGGGATGGCCCTCAGGGATGCCAGCTGTTCCACCGGCTGGTGGGTCGGGCCGTCCTCCCCCACGGCGATGCTGTCGTGGGTGAAGACGTAGACCACCTGGAGCCCCATGAGGGCAGCCAGGCGGATGCTGGGGCGGAGGTAGTCGGCGAAGACGAGGAAGGTGGCGCCGAAGGGGATGAACCCCCCGTGGGCCGCCATGCCGTTCAGTACGGCCCCCATGGCGTGCTCCCGCACGCCGAAGTGCAGGTTGCGGCCCCGGTAGGCGCGG
>CALMBF010000135.1 GCA_937860145.1 uncultured Geobacter sp. | reverse complement strand
CGCCGCCGGCGGCGCCCGGGTGGACCCGGATGGAGAGGTCGACCTTGTTGGCCACCGCGAAGTCGGCGATCAGCCTGAACTGGAGCATGGAGCAGACGTTGTACCTGAGGCCCGCCGTGATCATCTCCTCCAGCTCGGCCCGCTCCGTGCCCGCGGGGACCTCCTGGGTGGTGAGCATCATCCGGCTGTAGGGGATCCCGGCGCTATGGGCACGGGCCGCTTCGTCCAGGGACGAGCAGTCCAGGTCCAGCCCCTTGCCCGTGACGACCCGCAGGACGGTGCGGTCCGAGTTGGCTTTCATGGCGTAGCGGACGTGCAGGCCGAAGGCATTGGGCATGCCCAGCAGCTGCTGGCAGCTGTTTTCGATGTATTCCTGGTCGTGCAGGTAGACCGGCGTGCCCCACTGCCCGGCGATCTTCGGGATGAGCGCTGCGTCCAGCCTGGTCGGACCGAAGTGTTTCATTGTCATGTGTTCAACCCCATAAATGTGATGTGACGTCCAATCCCTTCAGGCTCAGGTGAAGAGATCGACATATCTATGTAGCATTTTCGGCGGTTGCTTCGCAACACCGTTCTGAAAGTCTGGCGCCAAATGGTGGCGTTACGGGGCGGGAAATGGGTGAGAAAGGGGCGGGCATCCCGTGGCCGGGAATGAAAAAGGCGGCCACACGGCCGCCTTGTCCGCTGACGGGGGGTGGGAGATCACTCCCTGACGAAGGTATCCATGTCCGATTCGTCCACCATCCCCATGATCCGCGCATACTCCGCCTCGATGATCAGGTAGTGGTTGTGGGTCTCGCGGACATTGAGCTCGTACACCGCCCGCACCTCGGGATCCTCCATCCTGATGGCCACCTGTTGGAGCGCCTCTTCCAGCTGCTGCTCCTTTTTCAGGGCCACCTCCAGCGCCTTCTGCTCGGTGACATCCGTGCCGCACACCTTGTGCGCAGCGGCAATCCAGGTCGACTCGTCGTCCGCCGGGATCGCCAGGAACTCGTCCAGGGAGGGGATGTCGTCACCGGGGTAGATCCGGTGGAAATGGCCGGCATGCTCCCGCTCTTCCCTGGCCAGGAGCTCGAAAGTCCGTTTGGCCCCGGCGTCCGTGAACTGCCGTGCCCCGTACTGGTAAAAGAGCATGGCGTTCTTCTCCGTCTGCAGCGATCGCCTGATCGCTTCCTGGACATCTACTTTCATGGTCGCCTCCTTTATGGGGGTTGTCTGTTCCCGCACCTCGTACCTGCCACAAGTATACCCGGTCCGGCGGAACCTGCACCCCTCTGCGACAGGCCTCGATTTTTTCTCGATTCTCTCGATACGTCCGGCAAAATGCGCCTGATGGGCTATACTCATAGCTGTACATGATTAGACAATTCCAACAAAGGAGGCACCCCCATGACTGATGAGAGCGTATGCCCGGTTACGGGCAGAGCCCACCAGCACCCAACCGGCGGCGGCACGACGAACCGGGACTGGTGGCCGAACCAGTTGAACCTCAGGATCCTGCACCAGCACTCCCCCCTGTCCAACCCGATGGGCGAGGAATTCGACTACGCCGAAGAGTTCAGGAGTCTCGACCTTGCCGCCGTGAAGAAGGATCTCTTTGCGCTGATGACCGATTCCCAGAAGTGGTGGCCGGCCGACTACGGCCACTACGGGGGGCTCTTCATCAGGATGGCGTGGCACAGCGCGGGCACGTACCGCATCGGCGACGGCCGCGGGGGGGCGAGTTCCGGCTCCCAGCGCTTTGCCCCCCTCAACAGCTGGCCCGATAATGCCAACCTGGACAAGGCGCGCCGCTTGCTCTGGCCGATCAAGCAGAAGTACGGCAGGAAGATCTCCTGGGCCGACCTGATGATCCTCGCCGGCAACTGCGCCCTGGAGTCGATGGGGTTCAGGACGTTCGGCTTCGGCGGCGGGCGCGAGGACGTCTGGGAGCCGCAGGAGGATATTTACTGGGGAGCCGAGAGCGAGTGGCTCGGCGATACGCGCTACTCCGGTGAGCGGGAACTGGAGAACCCCCTCGCCGCCGTGCAGATGGGGCTGATCTACGTGAACCCGGAAGGGCCGAACGGCAATCCAGACCCCGTCGCGTCGGGCCGTGACGTTCGGGAGACCTTCGGCCGCATGGCGATGAACGACGAGGAGACCGTCGCTCTCGTGGCCGGTGGCCACACCTTCGGCAAATGCCACGGCGCCGGCCCCGCGTCCCACGTGGGGCCTGAACCGGAAGCAGCCCCCATTGAAGCACAGGGGCTTGGCTGGATCAGCAGCTTCCGCAGCGGCACGGGGAAGGATACGATCACCAGCGGACTCGAGGGCGCCTGGAAGCCGAACCCGACCAGGTGGGACATGGGCTATCTGAAGGTGCTGTTCAAATACGAATGGGAACTGGTCAAGAGCCCGGCCGGTGCCCATCAGTGGCTGGCCAAGGACGTGGCAGAAGAGGACATGGTGGTTGACGCCCACGACCCGTCGAAGAAGCACCGGCCGATGATGACCACTGCGGACCTCTCGCTCCGCTTCGATCCGGTCTACGAGCCGATTGCACGGCGCTACCTCCAGAACCCCGAGGAGCTCGCGGACGCCTTCGCCCGGGCGTGGTTCAAGCTGACCCACCGCGACATGGGGCCCCGCGCACGCTACCTCGGCCCGGAGGTTCCCGCCGAAGAGCTCATCTGGCAGGACCCCGTCCCCCCGGTCGACCATGACCTGATCGACGGACACGATATCGCCTCCCTCAAGGGGAAGATCCTCGCGACCGGGCTCCCCGTCTCCCGGCTGGTCGCGACGGCCTGGGCATCGGCGTCAACGTTCCGTGGTTCCGACAAGCGGGGTGGGGCCAACGGGGCGCGTATCCGCCTCGCACCCCAGAAGGAGTGGGAAGTCAACCAGCCGGCGCTGCTGCAGGGGGTGCTGCAGACCCTGGAAGGGGTCCGACAGGAGTTCAACGACGCCCAGTCCGGGGGCAAGAGGGTCTCCCTGGCCGACCTGATCGTCCTGGGGGGATGCGCGGCGGTCGAACAGGCGGCGAGGGATGCCGGTTTCGAGGTGACCGTCCCCTTCACGCCGGGACGCACGGATGCGTCCCAGGAGCAGACCGACGTGAAGTCGTTCGCCGTGCTCGAACCGTTCGCGGACGGGTTCCGGAACTACCAGAAGGCCACATACGCAGTAGCGGCGGAGGAGCTGCTGGTCGACCGGGCGCAGCTGCTGACCCTGACCGCCCCCGAGATGACGGTGCTCGTCGGCGGCCTGCGAGTCCTTGATGCCAACGTCGGGCACTCCCGGCACGGCGTCTTCACCGGGCGCCCGGGGACCCTTACCAACGACTTCTTCGTGAACCTGCTCGACATGGGCACCACGTGGCGGGCGGCCCCGGAAGCCGACGACCTGTTCGAGGGTCGTGACCGCACGAGCGGCGAACTCAAGTGGACCGGCACCCGTGTCGACCTCATCTTCGGTTCGAACTCCCAGCTCCGGGCCATCGCGGAAGCCTATGGCAGCGAGGACGCCCGGGAGAAGTTCGTCCACGACTTCGTGGCGGCGTGGGACAAGGTCATGAACCTCGACCGCTTCGACCGTGCCTGATCATCCCCTTCTGACACCCCGTACCATGACAACAAAGGCGGCCGATCGGCCGCCTTTGTTGTTTCCAGACCGTACGCCATCAAAACGTCCTGCAATAAATCCCTTGCCCCCCCGTCACACCGGGGAGGAGCAGGTCCATTCACCTACTTGACAACCATGACGTTTTACATATAATCAAATTTCTTTAATTATTTTTTTTACATATTAATGTTTTATATTTTCCGGCCATGCCCTCTCGACGCGACGAGCACCCCGTCTATTTCATCGAAAAAGGACCATGCACCATCGATGACGCGATCACCCGACAGCCGTAACCATCTCCCTGATCAGAACCGCAGCCGTCTGCGTTTCACCGTTTTGGCACTGCTGACCATTGTGGTCGTTACGGCGGCACTCCGTGTCCCGTTGCTTGATATCCCCTTTGAGCGGGATGAAGGGGAGTATGCCTATATCGGGTGGCGGCTCGGCTTTGGTGAATTGCCATACCATGACTGGTTCGATCAGAAACCCCCTGCCATCTTCTGGGTCTATCGCCTTGCACTGAGCCTGCCGCTGGATCCTGTCAGAGCGGTTCACCTGGTAGGGATGGTCTTTGCCGCCGGTTCAGCCTGCTGCCTGTATCTCATCGCCCGTCGCTTTCTGGGACATCCCTGGGGGGTGGTCTCCGCACTCCTGTTCGCCCTCATTTCAGTCGATCCCCTCATTCAAGGCACGGCTGCCAACACGGAACTTTTCATGTCCTTGCCACTGCTGCTGTCGCACGTCCTGTACCTGCAAGAGACCACGGACGGGCGCGGAGGGAAGGTGCTGCCCGTTCTGCTTGGCATTGCCAATGGTATTGCCATTGCCTGCAAGCAGGTGGCGCTCGTCAACTGGCTGTTCATGATTGTCGCCTACCCGATGCTGACCGGCAAAGAGTCGCGTGCACGGCGCTCACTTTCCTTTGCACTGCATTCGGCACTGGGCATGGCGCTGTTCTGGGGAGGGATTGCCCTTTTCTTTCATGCCCATGATGCTCTGGACGATTTTGTCTTCAATGTATTCACCCATAATTTCGACTACATACAGACGATACCCTACGCCCAGCGCTGGTCGTTTTTTGTCGACACGGTTTCAACTCTTGCCAGGTCACAACTGCTGGTCTGGCTAGTTGCCGCCATCGGCCTGGCCACCACATGGTCCCGGCAGGGAACGTGGTTGCTGGTCTACCTTGCGGGGTGGGCCGTTGCCAGCATGGTCGGGGTCAGCGCCAGTGGCTACTACTTTCCCCATTATTTTCAGCAGATGCTTCCTCCACTGGTCCTGTGTGCGGCTTTGGGGGCTCGATGGCTCTACTCGCTGGGCAGGGGGGACCGGGTGCCTGTATCGGCAAAACGGGTGTTGTGTACCGCTGTTCTTGCCGGCCTTCCCTGCGTGACGCTCTATCCGTTTTTGTTTCACTACACCCCTGCCGAAGCAGCCAGAAGCATCTATCCGGGAAATCCTTTTGGCGACATGCCCGCAATCGGCTTAAACCTGGAAAAAGTCACCAAACCGGACGATCGGATTTATATCTTTGGCGCAGAACCTGAGTTGTTGTTTTACACCCGGCGTCTCTCTGCAACACGGTATATCTTTCTTTTCCCTCTGTTTGGTCCCTATGAAGATGCGCTGGCCAAACAGATGCAGGCGACCGAGGAGATTGTCGCGGCGAAACCAGAGGTTATCCTCTATGTGCCGAATGCGCTCTTTTTCATGCCGGGGACGGAGCAGTACCTGACCCGATGGACCAAGGCCTATATTGAACAACACTATGACGAGTATGCATACATGACCAGAAACCAGGAGGGGGTCATTTCGCTGAAGGTCTGCATGAACGGGGAGCCTCCCCCGATCCCCGAAGGGGATGAGGTGGCAGGAGTCATTCTACGCACCAGGAAGGTATGAGCGCGGAGGATCCGGGGGCATCATCACGGCCGTATCTCCACGACAGTCCCGTTGGGGACCACCCTTGCGATTTCCTCGATCTCTTCGTCCGTTACGGCGATGCACCCTTTTGTCCAGTCGACCTCGGCATGGGCATCGCCAACCCGCGAGAAACCGTTCTTGAGCCCGTGGATCATGATGTTGCCACCCGGTGACACCCCCAGTTCCCTTGCCCGCTTCTTGTCCCGCTCGTTCGGATAGGAGATATGGAGGGAGAGGTGATAACGGCTGTCCTTGTTCCGCGAGTCGATGACATAGGTCCCTTCCGGGGTCTTGTTGTCGCCCTGCCGTTCCTTGGGCCCAACCGGGTCGCCACCCAGGGCTATCCTGTAGGTCCTGATCACCTCACCCCTGGCGATCAGCATCAATCGCCGCTCTTTTTTCTCTATCAGGATCCGGTCTATCGACCCCTTCTGGGTTGCAACGACAAAGAGCCTCTGCTCCAGCTCTTTGATCTTCTTCTGCAGCGTGGCGATCTCGTTGTCCCTGCCTGCGACCTCTTGCCGGAGAGTCTCGACCTGTTGCTGCCCCGCGGCAATCGCCCTGTCCTTGACAGCGACACTGGTGATGTAGAATATCATCATCTCGCTGTCCTGCCGGTACCCGCTCCCGGGATAGTCCCGGAGGAGTTCCTGAAAGCAGTCCAGGGCCTTCTGGTAATCCTTCCGCTCATTCCTCGGATGCGCATGGATGATACCCATCTCGAACAGGACCCTGTCTCCCGTCGCGGGATCTTTTGCCCTGATCTCCCCGTATTTGTCCAGGGAGGCCGCGTAGTTCCCCTGGCTGAAGAGAGCATCGGCTTCCTCGAAGTCTGCCTTGGTCTGAAAGCCACTGCATCCGCCCAGCAGAACCGGCAGTACGATGATAGTGACCCAGAAGAGTCGCAGTTTCCCCATCTCCCTCACCCCTTGGCAGGAACAGTGTGCCACCAGCCGGAAATCCGGCCTCATACCCGTGGTGGACCGTGACGTGGCAGGGTATCACCCACAGCCACGTCACGGTCCGTAGTATCAACGGTGCTAACTTCCGTGCAACGAATTTATTTCCTCATGGATTTCTGGAACGCGGCGTCGGCCCGAGCCGCCTTTTCATCGGCGATCCGTTCCCTTTCCGCCGCCTTCTTCTCCGCATCTTCGGCGCGGGTCTTGGCCGCATCGGCTGCTGCCCTGGCGGCCTGCGCATCCTGCAATGCCTGGTCGGCCTTCGCATCAATCAGTTTCTGCTGCGCCTGCATCTTCTCGATGTCGCCGGACGTTGCGCAACCGCTCAGTGCGGCAGCGAGAGCAAGCATCATTGCCATCACCACGATACGTATCTTCATCTTTCATACCTCCGTTTGTCAGGTGTAGTGTTTGAATTGAACTGCCAAAGGACATTCCTTCCTCCCGTCACCTCCTTCCCGTTTGTGATGCAGCGCTACGACTCTATCTTCCTGACAGGGTCGATCACTATGCCGTCTATCTCCAGGTCTATTTTCAGGCGCCTGACCGCATCCCTGGCCTCGCCGGCATCACCGAACGGGCCGGCGATGACGCGGTAGCCGTTGCTCTTTGACAGCACCCGGGCCGGGATTGGCGGGCCCTGGTGGTTGATGATGGCGGCCATCCTCCTGGCCTCGATCTCGTCACGCAGATCGCCAGCCAGGACATACCAGGCCTCCAGCTTCAGCTCCGGCAGGTCCGGTCTGCCGTACAGCCTCTCCGGGTGCTCGACCTCTACGGGGTTCGCGGCCTCTTTCCCGGCCCCCTGCCCCATCTCCAAAATGGGAACGGGAATCCCCCGGGCCTCGGCCTGCACGTCCTTCACTTTTTTCCAGTCGAGCGTGCGCCCCGTCTTCTTTTCAAGGCTTCTCAGCTTTGCATAGACCTTCTCCAGTTCAAGGGCTCCCGCTCCCGGGTTCTCCAGGGGGGAGTGGGCTTCCAGGTACAGCACGCCGTCACGCTGGCCCAGGAGATAGGGCTGGTTGACAATGGCGACAGGCGTGTTGACCGGCGTGTCGTCGAAGAGCAGCTTCACGTTTTCCGGATAGAGTCTCAGGCAGCCATTGGATGCCTTGAGACCGATGCTGGCCGGCTTGTTGGTGCCATGGATCAGATACCCCGCCTTGCTCAGGTAGAGCGCGTAGTCACCCAGGGGATTCAGGGGCCCCGGAGGGACCTCCCGGGGGAGGGGATCTCCCTTTTTCCGATGGTCCTCGGCGATGGAAGCGGGCACGTGCCAGGTGGGACGGGCCGCCTTGCGCGCCACAAGCATCTGCCCGGTGGGGGTGGGGCGCTCCCTGGTCCCGATACCGACCGGATAGGTCGACACCACCGGTGACATGCCGTCCCCTTTGTACTGAAAGAGCCGCATGGTGGCCAGGTTGACCACGATCCCTTTCCGGGGAGCGTCCGGCAGGATAAAGCTCAGCGGCAACGTGATCCGCTCCCCTGCCGCGGGCGCCCATACGTCCACCCCCGGGTTGGCGGCGCTGAGGGCATTGATCCCCAGGCCGAAGTGTCGTGCGATGTCCGGGAGCGTATCCCCCCTTTCTAGCCTGACGGCTGCCAACCGGCCGATGACGTCATCTCCCGTCTCGACCGGAAACCGATTCCGTGCGATCTCCCGCTCGGGAAGGTTTGGGGAAACCCACGCCCTTTTCGCAACGGCACAGCCATTGAGAGCCAGGAGGGATATGCCGAGAGCGATGAGACAAAGCCCACGGGACAAGAGTGGCTGACGAACGATTCGGCGCATGGGTTAACCGGATGCCTTTCTGAACAACGACAATAAAAAAAGCCGGGACCGGATATCTTGTGATATTTCGGCAACCCGGCTGTCTCGGTGAGACCCTGTAGGCTTTCCGCCCCATCCTCGCGGATGGTTGAGTATTATCGTGTACCACCAGTTGTGATGCCGTTTCCCGCCATGGACGCGAACCGGCATGATACGGCGCCCCATAACGGTGCGCCAACACTGACTCCCCGGCCAGCGTTGACAACAAAAAAGCCGGGGCCGAATATCCTGTGATATTTCGGCATCCCGGCTGTCTCGATGAGACCCTGTAGGCTTTCCGCCCCACCCTCACGGATGGTTGAGTATTATCGTCTATCGCTCAAAATAATTTTCCGGCATCAGTATCATTTCCATGAGGGGTTGTCAATAGTTTCCCCTCGTCCTTCTTCAGGGTGCGCCCGCATCCACCCCTTATCGTACAGGGTCCATCACCTGACGATGGGAACGTTGCGTCTGCCTCCCTCCCCGTTTCCCGGCCCTACTCCTCGGGATTCTCGCAGACCGGGCAGTGCCCTTCGCCGCTCTCGGGGTCGATGTCCAGCTCGCCGCCGCATACCTCGCAGAGGTCCGGAGGGGGCTCGTTCTTGGCCTGCATGCGGTACGTTTCCCCGAATTTCGTGATCTTTCCCATGGCAGCCTCCTTTGAACATCGTGTCGATGGTTACCACCTCACGGGGAGCCGTCGTCGTGGTCTGGTGGCATAACCCTCCCCCCCGGTACCACGGGACAAGTATATCTCACAATCCCGCCGATTGCTCCGGGTGGCACGAACTATCCGGTGGGAGGCAGCCAGGAGATCCGGATGCGGCGGCTGTTGCCCCGCCGGCGATTTTCCGCTATCATCGACTGCATACCGACATGACGGGGTTGACCGTGGCCAAAGAGAAGATCAGATTCACCATAACCAGCGCCGACCTGCAGACGGCGCACAGTTGCGACTGCCAGAAATGGATCCGGCACCTTGCCGCCAACGGCCTGAAAACGGCTGACCTGCTGCGGCTCTACAACGGCAAGTTCCCGGAGGGGAAGCTGTTCGTCCTCGACCTGCTGGAGTTCCTGCGCAAGACCGATCCCCACCTCGACCGCTTCCTTGCCGGCCGGGGGGGGATCCACCAGGACGACCACCTCTCCATCGACTATCCGGCGGTGCGCCAGCTCCTCGGCCGGGAGTTCCCCGAACTGGCTGCCCGGCTGGGCGAGGGTGAGCAGGGCCGGAAGGTGATCAAGCGCCGACCCGGGACGGTGGACCTCTCCCCCCTCACCAGGAAACGCTGACCCGCCACGTTCCGGCGCTCCCGCGCCACGCACAGAGGGCGGCCGCACGGCCGCCTTCGCCGTTTCAGGGCGTGAATTTCCACTCACCACGGGTTTGAACCCAAGACGCAACGGAAGGCAGACACGACCATGTTCGACGGGATTTTCTGGGATAACGACGGGGTGCTGATGGAGACCGAGCACCTCTACTACCGTGCCAACGCGGAGGCGCTGGCGACGGCAGGGGTGACGCTCTCCCTGGACGACTTCCGCCTGGTCTCCCTGCAGCGGGGGGAGAGCGTCCTCGACCTCGCCGCCGGAACGGGACACGGCGAGGACGGGGCGCGGGAGCTGCGCCGTCTGCGGGACGAGATCTACTTCCGGCTCCTGGGGGAGCAAGCCCGGGTGATCCCGGGGGTGCAGGAGACCCTGGACCGGCTCCACGGCAAGGTCCCCATGGCCATCGTGACCAGCTGCCGGCGGGAGAACTTCCTCCGGATGCACCGGGAGAGCGGCCTCCTCGGCTACTTCGACTTCATCCTCACCCGGGAGGACTACGGCGCCTCCAAGCCCGACCCGGAGCCGTACCGGACCGCCTGCGCCCGGGCCGGACTCAGGCCCGAACGCTGCCTGGCTATCGAGGACTCGGAGCGGGGGGTCACCGCCGCCAGCCGGGCCGGCCTGGCCGTGGCCGCCATCCCCGGGGAGCTGAACCGGGGGGGCGACTTCGCCGCGGCCCGCTGGCTCCTGGAGGGGATCCACCAGCTCCCGCCTCTCCTGGGCCTGGAGTGAGGAGAGGTCCGGGAACACCGGGCAGATCTCCGCGTCTCACCACTCTCCCTGGGGTCCCCGGCCGCCGATGGCGAAAGAAAGCCGGGCGAGGCGCCGGTGAGGGTACGCCGGGTCGACCACCGGGATCCCCCCGCTGATATGCACCAGACCTTCGGCCCGCGCCTGGTCGAAACAGTCATGGGCCGCGTTTCTGATGGTGTCAAAGCAGAAGATCGTGGAGAGCAGGGCATGGTAACAGGCAATCCCCGTCACCTCGTGGGGCATCAGGCCGCCGGCCACGGCTCCGGCTGCCACCAGGGCGATATACGGTATACTCATCAGCACCGCATAGAGGATGAGGGTCGCCCGCGCCCGGATCGCCTCCTTCGTCAACCGCACACCTGCCCAGGGGTCCTCATAGTCGTCGAAATCGTCACGGTCGCGCATGGTCTCCTCCTGTAACGGCTGGCACCCGCTCTGACAACGGCGGTTACCAGAAGTTTACCCCATGCATGACAAAAAAGCAC